>NZ_JARESU010000136.1:0-21102 GCF_046027075.1 Paraburkholderia sp. RL18-085-BIA-A
TCACATTTGCGCTCCTTCTCAAGGAATTAGCCTTTTCCGAGTTACGCCTTCCGAAGGAGTCGGCCATAACAACGTTTCCACCAAGGATCGATATACGCTCAGCGGTTAGCTGTCGGCGTTAAAAGGCCAGCTCGGCAACGGCGATGGGGTTGCGCCTCGGCATGAGCCACGAAAGACGCTGCCAGTACCGGAATTCGTCCGTCAATCCGCGCGTAACGCCAGCCGTCGTGTGACAAATAAAAAACGGGCGGCCCGGAAAGGCCGCCCGCGTCAACCGTCTCGCGATACTGCATCTACACCCTAGCGCACCCGTCCCTCTTTCCATGCAGTGAGCAGTTGGTCGTACTTGACCGTTTCGCCTTTCGGTTTCTCGTTCGCGAGCTTCTTCCACGGTGCGTGCTGATCCGACAACCATTTCGCCGGATCGCTTTCCGGATTCAATTCCGGCGCGCAAACCTTCATTCCCGCGCGCTGCAAACGGCCCAGCACCTGGTCCATTTCCTTCGCCAGATTGTCCATCGCGGCTTGCGGTGGCCTTTCCCCGGCGACGGCCGTCGCAACGTTCTTCCACCAGAGTTGCGCCATCTTCGGATAGTCGGGCACATTGTTGCCGGTCGGCGTCCAGGCCACGCGTGCCGGGCTTCGATAGAACTCGATCAGCCCGCCGTATTTGTCCGCGTTCTTCGTGAAGAAATCGCTATGGATATCGGAATCACGGATGAACGTGAGACCGACAATCGACTTCTTCAGCGACACGGATTTCGACGTGACGAATTGCGCGTACAGCCACGCGGCAGCCCGCTGATTCGGCGGCGTCGACTTGAAGAAGGTCCACGAGCCGACATCCTGATAGCCGTTCTGCATGCCCTCTTTCCAGTATGGACCGTGCGGCGACGGCGCCATCCGCCACTTCGGCGTGCCGTCCGCGTTGGTCACGTTGCCGGGTTTCAGCATCGATGCGGTGAACGCGCTATACCAGAAGATCTGCTGGGCGATCCTGCCTTGAGCCGGCACCGGCCCAGCCTCGTTGAAGGTCATCCCCGACGCTTCGGGCGGAGCGTATTTCTTCAGCCAGTCGATGTATTTCGTGGTTGCGAAGACTGCGGCGGGACTGTTCGTGCCGCCACCGCGGGTGACCGACGCACCGACCGCGTGGCAGCCGTCCGGCGTGACGCGGATGCCCCATTCGTCGACCGGCATGCCGTTCGGGATGCCCTTGTCGGCTTCGCCCGCCATCGACAGCCACGCGTCGGTAAACCGCCATCCCAGCGACGGGTCTTTCTTGCCGTAGTCCATATGGCCGTAGACTTTTTCTCCGTCGATCGTCTTGACGTCGTTCGTGAAGAATTCGGCGATGTCCTCATACGCGGACCAGTTCACCGGCACGCCAAGATCGTAGCCGTACTTCGCCTTGAACTTGTCCTGCAAGTCCTTGCGCGCGAACCAGTCGGCGCGGAACCAGTAAAGATTCGCGAACTGCTGATCGGGCAATTGATAGAGCTTCTTGTCCGGCGCGGTGGTGAAACTCGTGCCGATAAAGTCCTTCACGTCGAGTCCAGGGTTCGTGTATTGCTTGCCTTCGCCGGCCATATAGTCGGACAGCGGCATGATTACGCCGTAGCGATAATGCGTGCCGATCAGATCCGAGTCGGAAATCCAGCCGTCGTAAATGCTCTGGCCCGATTGCATCGAGGTTTGCAGTTTCTCGACGACGTCGCCTTCCTGAATGATGTCGTGCTTGACTGAAATGCCTGTAATCTCGGCGAACGCCTTGGCGAGGGTTTTGGATTCGTACATGTGTGTGTCGAGTGTTTCAGACACCACATGCACCTCTTTGACGCCTGCCGATTTCAGCTTCGCGGCGGTGTCGATGAACCACTTCATCTCGTCCATCTGTTGCTGCTTTGACAGTGTGCTCGGCTGGAACTCGCTGTCGACCCACTTCTGCGCTTCGGGCGTGCCGGCGATCGCGGCGTGGCTCGTAAAGCCTGTCGCGACGACGCCTGCCACGGCGAGCGTGACGATTCGTCTCCTCTGTTGCATGGCTTTCTCCAGTATCTCCACGCCCCTTGGATCAACTGCCGGCGTCCGCCCGGGGCATCAACGGAACCGGTCTGTCCAGTACGCAAATCTTCATGATGCAACGCTGTTCACCCTTTCCACATGACTAGAAGCAGCACCAGCATCGATGCCGCGAAACCGGGCCACGCGCTCGCCTTCTCCGCGCTGATGCCGATCCACGCGAGATTGATGTAGGCGGCCACCAGCAGCCCGATAAAGAGCCGGTCGCCGCGCGTGGTTGCGATCGGCAGGAAGCCTTTGCGTTCGACGGTCGGCGAGCGGATTTCCCACACGGTCATGCCGGCCAGCATCACCACGATGCAGCCGAAAAAGACCGCCACCTCGGGCGTCCAGTACATCCACGTCAACATCAGACTCTCCCCATCGCGAAGCCCTTCGCGATGTAATTCCGCACGAAGTAGATGACCAGCGCGCCAGGCACGATGGTCAACACGCCCGCCGCCGACAGCACGCCCCAATCCATGCCGGCCGCCGATACCGTGCGCGTCATCACGGCGGCAATGGGTTTGGCATTGACGGTGGTGAGCGTGCGCGCGAGCAGTAGTTCGACCCAACTGAACATGAAGCAGAAGAACGCTGTCACGCCGACCCCCGACTTGATCAGCGGCAGAAAAATCTTCACGAAGAATGCGCGGAACGTATAGCCGTCGATGTACGCGGTTTCGTCGATTTCGCGCGGCACGCCCGACATGAAGCCTTCGAGAATCCAGACCGCGAGCGGCACGTTGAACAACATATGCGCGAGCGCGACCGCGATATACGTGTCCATCAGACCGACGCTCGAATACAGCTGAAAGAACGGCAGCAGGAACACGGCAGGCGGCGTCATCCGGTTAGTCAGCAGCCAGAAGAACATATGCTTGTCACCGAGAAAGCGGTAGCGCGAGAAGGCGTACGCCGCCGGCAACGCAACCAGCACCGACATCACCGTGTTCATCAGCACGTAGATGATGGAGTTGAGGTAGCCCCAGTACCAGGACGGGTCGGTGAAGATGACCTTATAGTTGTCGAAGGTGACTTGATGCGGCCAGATCGCGAATGCCGACATCGTCTCTTCGTTCGTGCGCAATGAGATCGACAGCATCCAGTAGAGCGGAATCAGCGCGAACAGGATGTACACCGTCAACACGACGACACGCATCCAGCGGTTATCGCGCATGAGCGTCTCCCGTGTCGACCGGAGTTAGCGCTTCAGCGCTTACTTCGGTTCCAGGCAGGGTAGTTGCTGCCGTTGCCGGGCCGCCTTTGCCGACGCGTTCCATCCAGTTGTAGAGGATGAAGCACAGCAACAGGATGATCAGGAAGTAGATCAGCGAGAACGCAGCCGCCGGCCCGAGGTCGAACTGGCCGACCGCTTTTTGCGTCAGGTACTGCGACAGGAACGTGGTCGAATCGCCGGGACCGCCGCCCGTCAGCACGAACGGCTCCGTGTAGATCATGAAGCTGTCCATGAAGCGCAGCAGCACCGCGATCATCAGCACGCCGCGCATCTTGGGCAGTTCGATATAACGGAACACCGCGAAGCGGCTTGCGCCGTCGATTTCGGCGGCCTGATAGAACGCGTCGGGAATCGCGCGCAAGCCTGCATAGCAGAGCAGCGCGACGAGCGGCGTCCAATGCCAGATGTCCATCACGAGCACCGTGATCCACGCGGCGGCGGGACTGGCCGTATAGTTATATTCGATCCCCGCGCGATTCAACGCATAGCCGAGTAGACCAATATCCGGCCGCCCGAAAATCTGCCAGATCGTGCCGACCACGTTCCACGGAATCAGCAGCGGCATGGCAAGCACGACCAGCGAGGCCGACGCGCGCCATCCGGACGCGGGCATCGCCAGCGCAAGGCCGACGCCGAGCGGGATTTCGAACAGCAGCACGCACGCGGAGAAGATAATCTGCCGCCCGAGCGCGCCGCGCAGGTCGTCGTCATTGATAATCGCGCGAAACCACTCGGTGCCGACGAACACATGTTGCGTAGGGCTGATGATGTCCTGCACCGAATAATTGACCACCGTCATCAACGGCAAGATCGCCGAAAACGCGACGCAGATGAACACCGGTACGACCAGTAGCCAGGCTTTCTGGTTGACGGGCTTGCTCATCGCGCGATCCTTTCGTCGTTGCTGAAGAACACGGTTTCAGGAACTGCGAGCTTCAACCAGACGGCGCCTTCGCCGACACGCAAATGCGGTTCGACTTTGGCCCGGAAGACGTGGCCGTCGCATTGCGCGGTGACCAGTTGGTAATTGCCAAGTTGCTGTACGCGCAGCACGTGGGCTTTCACCGCGCCAGATTGACTCTCGTCCACTACGCGCACGAACTCCGGGCGAATGCCGAGCGTCAGCGTGCCGTTCGCGTGCTTCAGCGCATCCAGCGTATGCGGGTCCAGTTGCAGGTGCTGCGTGCCGATTTTCAGACCGTCGGCGTCCAGATCGACCGGGCAGAGATTCATCCCCGGACTGCCGATGAAGTAGCCGACGAACGCATGATCGGGCCGCAAGAACAGCGCTTCCGGACCGCCTTTCTGCACCACCAGGCCGTTCGTCATCACGACGACTTCGTCGGCGAAGGTCAGCGCCTCGACCTGATCGTGCGTCACGTAGATCAGCGTCAGCTTCAGTTGCTGGTGAATCTTCTTCAACTGACGCCGCAGGACCCACTTCATATGCGGATCGATCACGGTCAGCGGTTCGTCGAACAGGATCGCGGCGACATCCTTGCGCACGAGGCCGCGCCCAAGCGAGATTTTCTGCTTCGCATCCGCCGACAGATTGTTCGCCTTTCGCTGCAACTCGCGCGTCATGTCGAGAATCTCCGCCACTTCGTGAACGCGCTGATTCACGTCGCGCGCCGGCAATTTCCGGTTGCGCAGTGGAAACGCGAGGTTGTCGAACACGCTCATCGTGTCGTATATCACCGGGAACTGGAACACCTGCGCGATGTTGCGTTCGCGCGCGCTCATCGCGGTAATGTCGCGGCCGTTGAACAGCACCTTGCCTTCCGACGGCTTGACGAGGCCCGATACGATGTTCAGCAGCGTGGACTTGCCGCAACCGGACGGCCCGAGCAACGCATACGCGCCGCCGTCTTCCCAGATCATGTTCATCGGTTGCAACGCGTAGTCGTCGAGCGTGGCGGGGTTGGGTGCATACGCGTGCGCGAGATTCTGGAACTCAATGCGCGCCATGAGCCGCCTCCGGGCCGGACAGCAGCTTCGTGTCCGCGCCGAACACGAACAGTTCGTCGGGGTCGATGTACACGTCGAGCTGCGTGCCGAGATCGATCTGATGCACGCCTTGCAGTTGCGCGACCAGATCGACGCCGCCTTGCCGCGTGTGCAGATGCAGGTAAGTTTCGGAGCCGCTCAATTCGGCCAGTTCGAGCCGGCACGACACCGCAACGGAGCGCGGTGTCCGCGGCGCAAGTCGCAGATGGCCGGGACGGATGCCGATGTGGAACCTGTCGTCCCTGCGGACCGCGCGCGCGCTTGCCCGTTCGAGGGGTACATCGATGCCGATCGGCAGGCGCGCGGTGCCGTCGGCGGTCAGATCGCTGACGAGCATGTTCATCGGCGGATCGTTGAAGACCGCTGCGACGTCGACATTGGCGGGCGCGTTGTACACATCGAGCGTCGGGCCGTATTGCAGCACGCGCCCCTTGTCGACGATCGCCGTATAGCCGCCGAGCAGCAGCGCTTCGAGCGGTTCGGTGGTCGCGTAGACGACCGTGGTTTTGCCGTCCGCGAACAGCGCCGACAGTTCGACGCGCAATTCTTCGCGTAGCTTGTAGTCGAGATTGACGAGCGGTTCGTCGAGCAACACCAGTGACGACCGCTTGACCAGCGCCCGCGCAAGCGCGCAGCGCTGCTGCTGGCCGCCGGACAGTTCCGACGGACGCCGTTGCAGAAGATGGTCGATATGGAGTTTGGCGGCGACTTCGTGTACGCGCCGTTTGACTTCGTCGGCGGCCGTCTTTTGCAGCTTCAGCGGTGACGCGATGTTGTCGAACACCGTCATCGCCGGGTAATTGATGAACTGCTGATAGACCATCGCGAGGTTGCGCTGCCTGACGCTGACGCCGGTCACGTCATTCCCGTCGGCGAGCACGCGGCCCGAAGCAGGGCGGTCGAGGCCGGCCATCACGCGCATCAGGGTGGTCTTACCGGCTTGCGTCGGCCCGAGCAGCACGTTGATCGCGCCGGGGACAGGCCGCAGATCGACGCCGTACAGATGCGTCTGGGCGCCCGAAACGACTGTCACCCGCTCCAGTTCCAAGACCACATCGCTCTCCTTTGTTCTGGTGCGTCTCCGGTGCTGCGGGTGCCTGTCGCGGCACAGGCGTGATGCGTAACAAGCGTTGCTTGCGGTTGACTTTCCCGGTGGTGCTCGAGCGCGTGACTGGACGGCGAAGCGTGCCCCGTTTTTTCCAAAAGGAATTCAAAACAACGGAATGAATGTTCCTTTTTGTTCGTTTATGTATAAATTGGTGTTAACCATACAATCTACAAACAATGAAATTCCTAGACCATTACCGAATTTAATACAATTTTCTTCCATTGCAGCTGTCTTTTGCACTAGTTTCGTAAGAAACGTGTCGGCACAACAGAAAGATGATGGCCTGACGAATTGCCTGCTCGCGTTCTCTGGACAGGAAATTGCCGCTTCGGCCCATCACATAGAGATCCTGCAGCAGTTGTCGTCACGAGCGATGCCGCGATGAAAGCATGTCGCATCTTTCAGTGACGGCATGGGAATGGGTAAAGCGCGGCGAGCCGTACGCCATGCCGGCATGTCGCGCAGTTATACAGTCCGATTGGCCGGGCACCGATTGATGCAGAACTCGTGATCTGCATATTGATGCGTAGGCTATTGCCTCGCTATCCGGCCCGAGAGAAGGCTATGCGACTAGGTACATGAACCTCGGTATCGATGGTTCTGCAGCCTGGCTGTAGAGCACAGGCATCGTGGTCGTCAAACATGAAGCCGGGCAGGCCGGCACGCCGGCTAGAACACGCCGGCGCGCACGTCGCCGCCCATGCGGTAATTCCGGTTACTCTGATCCGGATTCCGGTTCACCAGCGGTCGCGCATAGAGCGGATGGTGCAGACTACGCACCTCATGTTCGAGCGTGAAGCACGGCATACCGCTCACGGGATCAATGATGTCGGCGAAGCGATATTGATGAGGTTCCTCGCCATAGGTCAACTCGCGCTCGGCGAGCCGCGTGTATGGTTCGGAGAAGTTCGCAATATAGATCTGGATGTGATGCCCATCGTATTCCGGGCTTGCCGCGCGCGTTTCTGCGTAGATAAGTTGCTGATGCGTTCCGACCGCAACTACCGCCTGCTGCAAACCGTTGTGATCGCGGACCTCAACGGATGCATCGAACATCTCGCGGTAAAAAGCGGCAATCGACCCCGCGCAGCCGACCGGCACATCTAGTTGCACATAAGCGATGCCGAGATCGATGCCCGACCACGGAGCGTTCGCCTGATACGCATCCGCATCGAGGCAGTCGTAACGGTTTCCCCACGGACAGGTGACCTCTACGCGGCCGGCCCGCTCGGTCCATCCGAACGCGGTTCCGTCGAGCACAGAGCAGACTTCGCGCAGCCGTGTGAGTAGCGACTGGCGCTCGCCCACGACGAGCGCGACGTGCCCACGCAGTCGCTGGGCGTCGCCGTGCGGCAAGTGAATCTGCGAACGACCGATGTTGATCCACATATTGGTCACGCCGGTCATCAGATACGGATCACGCGTGAGCCCAAGTCCGCTGACATAGAATGCAGTCGCGAGACGCTGGTCCGGTATCGTGAGGTTGACATGCTCGAGCAGCACCAGATTGCCTGTGTCGTCATGTGCGTAATCGGAACGTTCCATCTGATTGCCTTCAGAGAATTCAAACATTCGGTACAAGGATCAGGAAAGCACCGCTGGCATTTGCTACGCGCATGCTTGCCAGTTCGATTCCAACCAGTCGTTGATTCGCGACCGCGCCAGGACTATCAACTCGTTCAGGCACGTCGAAAAAAGCGCCTATGCGGAGCTTTCAGCGCAATCGCCCCTAAGCCGCCCTTCCGCCTGGCGCGACCTCAGTGGCGAGTTCCAAACGTAGCACGGCCGTTCGCCCCGTTATGTCAGTCTATGGCCGTTCAGTCATCCCATCGATTTCACAGCAGTTTGCGAATGGCCGCTTCCGCGTTTCCGCTTGTATGGGCAATCGACTGATTTCCGCTCTACCTGGGTGGAGTTTAATTGCATCCTGCCGCAAAGGCTTTCATCGGAGAAGTTTCAGCCGATCATCGTTTATGTGGCGACCGTCAATGCCGGAGGGAACGCAGCGCGTCACGCTTGACGCTGTTTACTGCGGATTCGGGAAACCAAGAGCGTCAGCTTTCGTTCTCAGCTCCGCGAAACGGCCGCCCGCCGGGCTCACTGACGTATCGGGGACGGCGCCGCCCGGCGTGGCCTGGCTCTTATCCAGTTGTGCAATGCCGGTCAAAACGCTGGACGCCGATGTCGAACACGCAGCGCCGAACCCTGCCTGTGGGACGGGGATGGGGGGCGCGTCGATGCGCGGCGCGTCCGCCAGATCCAACGCATACGCCAGGTTGACGGTTCCCGGGTCGCTTCCCCGTACGCCGAGCGGGTCGAGCCCGAAGCGCCATGCAAGCAGTTGGTGGATCGAACTGGGATCTAACGGATAGCGCGCAACACTGTTCGCACGCACGCGCGTTCCGAGCAACACGCAGGGCACGCGGAAGCCGAGTCGCCCGTCGTTGCCCAAAGCGCCTTCGGCGGCCGACACCGGCCGCACCGGCGGCGCGACATGTTCCATGAAGCCACCCCACTCGTCATAGACGACGATCAAGAGCGTCTTGCTCCAGTTCGGGCTTGTGCGTAACGCATCGTAGATCTGTCCCAACAGCACCTGGCCGTTGCGCACGTCGGCATGCGGGTGGTCGTCGTTCGACGTCCCCTGTGCTTCGCCGCCGAAACTCGGATCGACCATACAGAACGACGGTAGCAGGCCGGCGGCGGCAGCGGTCAGGAACTCGGCAAACAGCTTCGAGCGTCCGATATATCGGTTTCCGTAGAGCGCCGTGAACGGCACGTCGTGGAAATAGTAGGTTGACGAAACATTCTTCGCGTCGAGCCGGTCCCAGATGGTCGGCAACGACGACGAGTCGAGCGTGTCGGCGAGACGATCCGTTTCACCGCTATGCAGGTACATCCGGTTCGGATAGGTATCGGCGAGAATCCCGCTCATGTAGTAATCGCAAACAGTGTATTGCGCGACCGCGCCTCGATAAAAGTCGAGATCCGCGGACTGGAAATAGCCGATTGGCAACAAGTCGCCGGGCGTGACGCTTGTGCCCACTGTCCGCAGAAAACCGTTCATCGCACCGTTTGCCAGATGGACGCGGCCGGCGTCGTACGCGTGATTCGGGTCCGCAAATGCGCAGCCCTGGAATCCATAGGCCGGATCTGCGATGAGCGCAAACGACGCGTGCGCTGCGCCGAACGCATCGGTAAATGTGCGCCCCGTCTGCGCGCTTTCAGCGTTTGGCACCCAGCCCAGCAGATGATCGAAGGAACGGTTTTCCATCGTGACGAGCACGATATGGTCGATGCCGGAAGTCGTCGGATCGGGCAATTGAGGACGCGGGAGATTCGCGCGATCCGGCGGGACTGAGCCGATCACAGGACTGGTCGACCCGCCTGACCCGGAGACGCCACTGCCGCCGCAAGCCGACAACGCGACAGAACTTGCAAGCGCGGCGAGAATTTTCCGGCGGGCGCGATCGGGCGGATTGGTGGGCCGTGTGCTCATATTGTTGTCTCCTATGGGTCCATGTGTAGGTCGCGCGGCTGCCGTCGTGCCGCGGTGCGACTCAATCCACCGACGTAGCATTTGTTGTTCCCTTCCCCGGGTGCATACCGCCCACGCAAGCCATGCATTCGTATTCGCGCCAGCCCGGCGCGATTCCCAACTACGCCAACAACAGAAATCAGACCCATTTGCGATGCGTGGATGGCCTCCACGGTTAGCACGCTCGAACGGCCGCAACTAGCGGGGGCCGTCGGCACGTCGATTCGCCGAATGTTTCCCGCATCAGTGGTTAACATATGTTGCGTCTAATATTTTTCAGGCAACATATGTATCAATCCAAGTGCGCACGCGCACCGACGCTCGTTCTCACTCCGATGGGGAAATTGCTATGAAACTCAGGCTGCTGATTGCCCTCGCGACTTTTGCAGTTGTTTCGACTACCGCTTCAGCACAGGAGACGCAGTCGACCTTGGCAAAAGTCCAGGGCGGGAATTCGATTTCGATCGGTCACCGCGAAACATCGGTGCCGTTTTCTTACGTCGATACGAACAATCAGGTGATCGGATTCTCCCAGGATCTTTGCAACAGGATCATCGATGCGGTGAAAGCCAGGACCGGCCACCCCGATCTGCATGTCCGCTTCGTACCGGTTACCTCGCAGAACCGCATTCCGCTCGTTCAGAACGGCACCGTCGATCTCGAATGCGGTGTGACGACGAACCTGACGTCCCGGCAAAATCAGGTCACGTTTTCCGACACGTTCTTCGTTGCAACGACGCGTCTGCTTACGCGCAAAGACTCAGGCATCAAAGATTTCGCGGATCTTGCCGGAAAGACCGTGGTGACTAACCAGGGAACCACATCTGAGCGTCTCCTCAGGAAAATGAACGAGGAGAAAAAGATGAACATGCAGATCATCAGCGCGAAGGATTACGGCGAGGGCCGTGTCACGCTCGAAACCGGCCGGGCCGTGGCATACATGATGGACGATGTCCTGCTTGCCGGCGCGCGCTCGCTGACGGCTCGCCCCGCTGACTGGGTCATTGTGGGAACGCCTCAGTCGTCCGAAGCGTATGGTTTCATGCTCCGCAAAGACGACCCGGAGTTCAAGAAGCTGGTTGACGACGTAATGGTTCGCGCTATGAAAAGCGGCGATATTAAAACCATGTACGACAGGTGGTTCATGAAGCCAGTACCGCCGAAAGGCATCAATTTCGATTTCCCTATGAGCGAAGCGCTGGAGAAGCTGTATGCAGCGCCAAACGACAAGGCCTTTGATTGAGGCCGGCCAACATTGCTGGGGTGCGCGATTGAAATGGTGCGAAGCGACCGGTTTGCCTATGGACTACAGGCACGCCACGCTCACGCAGGAGCCACGCCACCGCAGCCGAGCTGCGTTGTATCGCTGTCGACGTTCTCGCGTCCCGCGGCACGCAAAAGCAAATCCGCCCGATAAAAAGAATAGAAGTGAAATGAGGGCATTTGCGATAACCGTGCTACTCCATCCATGGGAAAATCGCCGCGCTAGCTCGGGCCTTGCAGAGAGTACCCGGTCCATGGACACGTTTATCACAGAGGCCGGCTCGGTTCTGCCCAGTACAGTCGAGCATACCCGCGGCTGTTAGCGTTTGATGTGCGGCCAATGGCGAACGGTCGAATTCACCACTGGCCGGACATGAGAGCCGCGATATCCGCCGCCTAGCCGTTGCTCAACGCATCGTCTAGCAGCTCGAGCGTTTCGAGCGCTCCGCCTGCGAATCCGATTCCGCGATGGGATGCAATGCCCGGATCCTTGGGATTGATTCTGATGATATGAGAGCCGACGCGCTCGCTGAAATGACGAACAGTGGGGATGGTCTTGCCAGCTCCGATTTCTATCACGACAGGTCGTTTAACCGAAGCGAGCCACGCATACAAGCGCGACTCCTGCGCTTCAGTGCGCAGAGCGATCCAGTCGAAATCCCCGAACATGAGAATGTTGGGCCGTGCGATAGCTCCACAGTGCGGACAGGTCGGCAGTTCGCCAAGCAGACGACAGTCAGCCTCGTCCACAACGGGTTCAAATGCTTGCGCCGACCATATGGCATCGGAACAGAATTCCGAGCACTGCATCATGTGGATGGAGCCGTGGCATTCCGCTACGAATCCCTCGTGAAAGCCGGCTTTCTGAAATTGACCGTCGACATTACTCGTGAAGACCGCCGTGCCGCCCGGCATATTTTGAGCCCAACGGCGGAGTATCTGGAAGCCATTGTGAGGCACGGTGCGCCGATAGAGCTGGAGTCGGTGACCATAGAATCCCCAGCAGAGCTCAGGGGATCGGACTAATGCTCGCGGGTTTGCCATGTCCTGGAACGTCAATCGATGAGCTCTTAGCGCCGGATAGGCGCGCCAGAATCCCTCCGCACCCCGAAAATCGGGTAGGCCCGAGTCCACCCCCATGCCGGCACCGGCCGTGACGAGCAAACTGTCTGCCTCACGCAGCCATGAAACCGCGCGCTTCATTTTCTCGACTTCGTCCATTGAATCAGCTCTTCCAGATCGGGGCTTCGCTCGTGTTGGTCCTGATTGGCATAGACTTCCGCGCCCCCACGGCGACAATAATGCGGTGGTCCTATCGGTTCGGCAAGCGCGTCAATTCGGGAACGTCGTGGAAAGGCGCGAACCGGGCATGGTCCGTGCAACCTGACCAGCGTTCGCACAGCCAGCCTGGCACCGCGCTCATCCGCTATCGATCGACATGGACGCCATCCACAGCAAACCCGGTTCACTCCCTATGCATTCGGGCGCTCCCACCGGTTTCGTCCGCGTGCGCGGCGCTCGCGAGCACAATCTGAAAAACGTCGACGTGCAGATTCCGCGCGACGCGCTCGTCGTGTTCACCGGGGTGTCGGGCTCGGGCAAATCGTCGCTGGCATTCGGCACACTGTACGCCGAGGCGCAGCGGCGCTACTTCGAATCGGTTGCGCCGTACGCGAGGCGCCTGATCGAGCAGGTCGGTGTGCCCGAAGTCGACGCGATCGAAGGGTTGCCGCCCGCGGTCGCCTTGCAACAGCAACGCGGCACACCGAGCGCGCGTTCATCGGTGGGCAGCGTGACCACGCTGTCGAGCCTGGTGCGCATGCTGTATTCGCGCACGGGAGACTATCCGCCGAAACAGCCGATGTTGTTCGCCGAGGACTTCTCGCCGAACACGGTGCAAGGCGCCTGTCCGACGTGTCATGGACTGGGCCGCGTGTACGAGGTCACCGAGAAATCAATGGTGCCCGACGACTCGCTGACCATCCGCGAACGCGCGATCGCCGCATGGCCGCCGGCGTGGCACGGACAGAATCTGCGCGACATCCTGGTGACGCTCGGCTACGACGTCGATACGCCATGGCGCGACTTGCCGAAAAAAGAACGCGACTGGATCCTCTTCACCGACGAACAGCCGACCGTGCCCGTCTACGCTGGCCTGACGCCGAAGGAGACCCGCGCCGCGCTCAGACGCAAGGACGAACCGAGCTATCAGGGCACGTTCACCGGCGCGCGCCGCTATGTGCTGCATACCTTTGCGAACACGCAAAGCGCGCTGATGAAAAAACGCGTTTCGCAGTACATGGTCGGCAGCGTCTGCCCGGCTTGCCACGGCAAGCGGCTCAAGAAAGAAGCGCTCTCGGTGCAATTCGCTGGGCTCGATATCGGCGAGTTTTCACAGTTGCCGCTCGCGGGGCTCGCCGCGCTTCTCGAACCGATTGCGCGCGGCGAATGGCCGGAGGCAACGACGGCGGCGACGGCGGCGACGACCAAGGGCAGCGTGCTCAGCAAGAGCGCCATGCGCGAGGCCGTCGACAAGCGGGTCGCCGCGGGCGGCTCCGCGCATAAAGCTTCGCCCGACGTGCGGCGCACGCCGAACCTTTCGGGAGAGAAACGCGTCGCGGCGCAACGCATTGCCGCCGAGTTGCTGGAGCGCCTGACCACGCTGGTCGACCTCGGTCTCGGCTACCTCGCGCTGGAACGCAGCACGCCCACGCTGTCGTCGGGTGAATTGCAGCGCTTGCGACTGGCCACGCAACTGTCGTCGCAGCTCTTCGGGGTTGTGTACGTGCTCGACGAACCATCGGCCGGCTTGCATCCCGCCGACGGCGAAGCGCTCTTCAGCGCGTTGCAAGCGCTGAAGGCGGCGGGCAATTCGCTGTTCGTCGTCGAGCACGATTTGCAGATGATGCGGCGCGCCGACTGGCTGGTCGACGTGGGTCCGGCGGCTGGTGACGCCGGCGGTCATGTGGTTTATAGCGGACCGCCCGCGGGACTCGCGACGGTCGAAGCGTCGCAGACACGCCGGCATCTGTTCGCCCCGCCCGCACCCGTCGATCGCACACCGCGCGAGGCCGCGCGCTGGCTGCGGCTCGCCAATATCACACGTAACAATCTGCACCGGCTGAACGTCGCGTTCCCGCTCGGCTGCCTGACCACAGTGACGGGCGTGTCGGGCTCGGGCAAGTCGAGCCTCGTGAGCCAGGCGCTGCCCGAACTGGTCGCCAGCCGGCTGGGACGGATCATCGAAAGCACGGACGAGGACGAACAGGACCCGCTGCTCGCCACCGCGACGGTGCCAACGAGCGGCCATATCGCGGACGGCATGGACGCGCTGCGGCGGCTCGTGCGGGTCGACCAGAAACCGATCGGGCGCACGCCGCGTTCCAACCTCGCCACCTACACGGGCCTCTTCGACCACGTGCGCAAGCTGTTCGCGGACACACCCAACGCCCGCAAGCGTCGCTACAGCGCGGGGCGCTTCTCGTTCAATGTCGCGCAAGGCCGTTGCCCAACCTGCGAAGGCGAAGGGTTCGTGAGCGTGGAGCTGCTCTTTCTACCGAGCGTGTATGCGCCTTGCTCGACCTGCCACGGCACCCGCTACAACACATCGACGCTGGAGATCACATGGCGCGATAAGAACATTGCCGAGGTGCTGGGCATGACCGTCGACACCGCGTGCAGTTTCTTCGCCGAGGAAGCAGGCGTCATGCGTGCGCTCAAAGTACTGCGCGACATCGGCCTCGGCTATCTGCGGCTCGGCCAGCCGGCCACTGAGCTATCCGGCGGCGAAGCGCAGCGCATCAAGCTCGCCACCGAACTGCAACGCGCGCAGCGCGGGGACACGTTGTACATCCTCGACGAGCCGACTACCGGGCTGCATCCCGCCGACGTCGACCGGCTCATGGTGCAGTTGCAGGGACTCGCCGACGCGGGCAACACGGTGGTGGTGGTCGAGCACGATATGCGGGTGGCCGCGCAAAGCGACTGGGTCATCGACGTCGGCCCGGGTGCAGGCGACGCCGGCGGGACGATAGTGGCGAGCGGCACGCCGGCTGAAGTCGCGCGCAAAAAGGAGAGCCGCACGGCCTCGTATCTGCGACAACAACTCGTGGCGTAAAGCGGAGAAGAACGGTGGAATCCAAGCCGAGGAGGCGGTCTTGAAAGTGAGTGAGACCTTGACGCGTCGCCCAACGTCTCCGTCAAACCCGAACCGGTCGAAGCACGCACCCTCGTTTCAGAATCAGGAAATTGTCGCTCCGGCGGGCCTGAAAATCGAAAACACAAGCCCCAGACGTCCACTCACGCGTAACGTGCGAGGAACATATCAGCGGCCGATTCCGCGACCTGCCTTTGCTCCGGTTCGCCGAGCGGCGCCTGCCCCATCGTCACTTGCGGCCAGAACGCAAAAGCCTTCACCAACGCCTGCAACTGCAGCGCCGCGAAGAGCGGATCGCCGGTCTTGAGACGGCCGTCTGCGACGGCGGCCCGGACCCACACGGTCAGGTCTTCCTCGCGTTCGCCGAGGCGGGCGACCATGTCCCGCGCTCGCTCCGGCGAATGGATGCCGGCCGCGATCGCCACACGTGCAAGCGACAAGAAGGACTCGTCGTTCAGCAGCCGGAGCTTGCGGCCCAAAAGGTCGAGCAACTGCGCGCGCAACGGTTCGTCGGCGCGGTAGGCGGGAGCATCGCCGCTCTGGCTCGCGTCCCACAGTTGATGGAGAATCGCCGCGAACAGTACTTCCTTGCTCGGGAAATGGTTGTAGACCGTACGCTTCGAGACGTTCGCGCGGGCGGCGATACGATCCATGCTGGTCGCGTCGTAGCCGGCCGCGAGGAATTCCTCGATCGCGGCGCCGACGATAGCGACACGTTTGCGGTCAGTCAGGCGTTGATGGGTGGCACATGGATCCATACCTGGATTTTACACCGGGCAGTTTACTTTCCTCGAAAATAAACTACACTGCCGAGTGTACATTTCTTTCCGGACGGCCTACCTCATGACGTCGCTTCCTGCTCTTGTCAGCCGCGTGCTCGGCGTTACCGCCGCCCAGGGCGGCCGCGCGCTGTCCAGCCACTCGCCGCAGCACGATGGCGAACGCTTTCGCAACGTCAAGCCGCGTCCCGCCGAAGGCCTGCGCAAGACGCTCGGCATTGTGTGGAACGTGCTGTTGAACAAGCCGCGCGGCACCGTGCCGACGGACGCGATGCCCGTCGATGCGCTGACGCGCACGCAACTCGATGCCGCGCCCGACCGCAGCCTCTACCGGCTCGGTCATTCGACGCTGCTGCTGAAGCTGCGCGGCCAGTTCTGGCTGACCGACCCCGTGTTCGCCGAGCGTGCGTCCCCGTTCCGGCGTCTCGGCCCGAAGCGCTTTCATGCGCCGCCAATCGCGCTCGCCGATTTGCCGCCGCTGCGTGGCGTGATCCTGTCGCACGACCACTACGATCACCTCGATCGCGAAACCGTGCTCGCGCTTGCGCAGAGCACCGCCCTTTTTCTGACACCGCTCGGCGTCGGCGACCGGTTGATCGAATGGGGCATCGACGCTTCGAAGGTGCGGCAGTTCGACTGGTGGCAAGGCACCGAGGTCGACGGCATAGAGTTCACCGCAACCCCCGCGCAGCATTTTTCCGGCCGTAGTCTGTTCGACGGCAACAGCACGCTATGGGCGTCGTGGGTGATCGTCGACCATGATCTGCGCGTGTTCTTCAGCGGCGACACCGGCTACTTCGACGGCTTCCAGACGATCGGCGAGCGCCTTGGGCCATTCGACGTCACGCTGGTCGAGACGGGCGCGTATGACGCGCAGTGGCCGTACGTTCACATGCAGCCCGAAGAGACCGTGCAGGCGCATATCGATCTGCGCGGCCGGAGGCTCGTGCCGATTCACAATGGCACCTTCGACCTCGCAATGCATCGCTGGCAGGAGCCGTTCGAAAGGGTGACTGGGTTAGCCCTCGCGCGCGGTGTTGCGCTGTCGACGCCCCGCATGGGCGAACGGCTGGATCTGAGCGCACCGCATCGCGGCGAACTCTGGTGGCGCCGCACCGTCGAGACTGTCGCCGCGCCGAAGGCCGCATGGCGTTTGTGCGCGTCGCGCAATACCGCGGACGCGAAGTCTTCGTGATTTCTGGCGAGCGCCGCCAGCCTGAGGTCGCGCTTATCACATTGTCAGTTTGGGTCCTTCGTACCTCATCCGGTACGAAGAGCTGCGAAGGGCGATTTCGGGGCGCTTCGAGCGCGGAAGTTGAAGAACGGATGCACGTACGCGGGCGTTCAGACCTCGTCGTGCAGTGCCAAAGCGGCGTTCGCCGCTGCCCGCATCTCGGCCAGCAGTGCTTCGCCTGACCATGAAGGGCGCACGTCGGCTAGCTCGGCTTCCCGCACGAGTTCGCATAGCCTTTCATTGACCGGCGCCGTTTGCCCAAGGCGTTGCGCGAGGCGCACGACCTCGCCGTTTATCCAGTTGACTTCCGTGACGCGCCCCGCCGCCAGGTCGTCGGACATCGACGAGCGCGCAAGTGGATCAATCGTCAGCATCGTCCGTCCCAGCCTTTCGAACAATGCATCCGGCACGCTGAGAACACGCGGTATCCAGGTGGCCGGGAGCGGCGTCACTCTGGCTGGCGGTATGCCGGCCCGCTTCAGAAGCGCAAGCGCTTCTTTCTGCGCCATGCCGAGGCAGATCCGGTAGGCGCGTTGCGATAGCTCCTCCTTTAATGGCCGGTTCGCTAACGCGTTGATGGCATTGTTGAGGTTCAGCAACAGCTTGGCCCACTGCACCGGCAACATATCGACGTGCTGGATCAGCGGTAGACCCGCTTGCCTGAATGCGTCGACGAACGGCTGCATCGCCGGCGTATGTCTGATCTCCAGCTCGCCCGCTGAACCTTGATGAAATGCGCCGGGGCCACGTTCGACGACATTGAATGGCACCATCCCCTCCAGCACGATGTTCTGTGGCAACGCGACGCGCAATACGTCCGCGTTGCCAACGCCGTTCTGCAAGCTCAGAACAATCGTACCGGGACGAAGCACAGTAGCCAGTTCTGCCGCGGCCGCGGGTGTCGCGGCAGACTTGACGGTTACTAGCACGAGGTCGGCGGCGGCGGCGCTGGCCGCGTCCGTCGACACCTCCGTGCGCTCCGGGGGCACATGCCAGCGGCTACCGTCGTGCCGCGACAGCGTGATGCCTTGACTGCGCAACTGGTCGGCCACGCGTGCACGCCCAATGAAACTGACGTCGCTACCCCCGGCAAGGAGCCGCCCGCCGATATAGCAACCAATCGAGCCGGCGCCGTAGATACAGATTTTTGCCATAGAGGTTCTCACGTGACTTACCCAATTACATCCGCGATGCGTTGAATCGCAAACGCGGTCCATGACGCTGACGCCGTTCGCTCAGCCCGTGTCATCGTGCGTACTGCATGGTGCGAACGGACGGGCTGCGTTAGTCGGCATATCCGGGGCTGCGGCGGTCGAGCCGGCGCAGCAGCCCGGGCCAAACCAGCGCCCCTGGCGTGACACCCCGCGTCACCAGCCCGATCTGCTCCTTGATGCCGTCGAGAATCGGCTGGGCGATGGGATTGAGCTTTCCGCCACCTGCCTGGGCGCGCACCTGAATCATGCAGGCCGCTTCGAAGAAGTACATTGCAACGAAGGCGTCAGCGGGCGTCGCGCCGACCGTCAGCAGGCCGTGGTTGCGCAGCATCAGATAAGCGTTGCTGCCGAGGTCTTGAACGAGACGAGGCTTCTCGGCTTCATTGAGTGCGATGCCCTCGTAGTCGTGGTAGCCGAGCGACGCCAGCACACCAAGAGACTGCTGGGAAAGCGGCAGCAACCCCGCCTCCTGTGCCGACACGGCAACGCCGTTGACCGAGTGCGTGTGCATCACGCAATGAGCATCTTCGCGAGCCGCATGCACGGCGCTATGGATCGTAAAGCCGGCCGGATTGATGTCATACGGGGAATCGGCAATCTTGCGGCCGTCGAGGTCAACCTTGACCAGCGACGACGCGGTGATTTCGTCGAACATCATGCCGTACGGGTTGATCAGGAAATGATGTTCGGGGCCGGGCACGCGCGCCGAGATATGGGTAAACACCAGATCGTCCCACCCGAACAGCGCCGTGAGACGGTACGTGGCCGCGAGATTGACTCGCGCTTCCCACTCGGACGGTGAAACGTCGTTCTTCAGACTGATAACAGATGAGGCCATGTCGACACTCCTTATTCGAAGATCCAAGCAATGGATTAACCTGAGACAACGCCCTGTCAAATCGCATGTTCGATCCCTGCGACGCAGCGCATGCATCAAGGGACAAGTCATTGTGTCGTCCGATGCAAGTCAACATGATGGTCGCGAACCCGCCTAAAATCTGTCGGATACACGACAGGTCGATGCGCCAATGGATTCCAGTCTGCACCGCTACCGGTCACAACTCGAAACGACTCCATGGTTCCGGGCCCTGCCTGTCGAGTTGCGGGACTACCTCGTCAGCCATGCCACCCTGCTCACGCTGGAGAAGGGCCAAATGCTGTATCGGCGCGGCGACCAGTCTTATGGCCTGTACGCCGTGCTGGGCGGCGCACTCGCCATCGGCACAGTCGGACTGGATGGGAAAGAGGCGTTGCTCGCGGTGCTCGGGCCGACTGCGTGGGTGGGGGAAATCTCGATGTTCGACGGGCTGCCACGTCCGAACGACGCCACTGCCGTCAGCCGGACGCTTTTGCTGCACGTGCCCGAACCCGCGCTGCAGGCCCTGCTCGATTCCACGCCGCGCTATTGGCGCGATTTTGCGCTGCTGATGGCGCAAAGACTTCGGATTTCATTCGAGAACACCGAAGCGATGACCCTGTTGCCCGCGGCACAGCGCGTGGCCAACCGTTTGCTGATGATCGCCGGGGGTTATGGCGGTCTCAACGCCTCGCAAAGCAGGATAAGGGTCTCGCAAGACAGCCTGGCTTCAATGGTGTCGCTGTCGCGGCAGACTACCAATCAGTTGCTCAGGAACCTCGAAGATCAACGCATATTGAGCCTGAAATCCGGGGAAATCGCCATTCTGGATTTCGACCGGCTGCGTGCAGCCAGTCTCGGCGATCCAAATCCGTGACTGTTTCGTCGCGGGTAAGCCACAGCCCGGCGCGGACGATCTCTCGTTCAGCGCCTGGTCATTTCCCGTTCGTCCGTCTATGCTGTTTCAGGTCAAGCTATTTGTAAGCAGGACGATCGACCGCGCTGCGCCTTGTCGAACGACAGCCGGCTTGTCGCTTAGTACGCCGTTGTATGTGTTTGTTGATTACTCACTGCCATGCCCGCGCCCACGCCGTATCCGAAGCAGCAGATACGCCTTTGCACAAGCAGCGACGGCGTGCGCATCGCCTACGCGACCTGCGGAACGGGCCCGCCCATCGTCAAGGCCGCGAACTGGCTCAGTCACCTCGAATTCGATTTGAAGAGCCCCGTATGGAGTCATTTGATCGCGGAGCTATGCCGGCAGCACACGTTGATCCGCTATGACCAGCGCGGCTGCGGATTGTCCGACCGCGACCCTGACGAGATTTCATTCGACGCATGGCAGCGCGATCTGGACAGCGTGATCAACGCCAGCGGCGTGCAGCGTTTTGCGTTGCTCGGCATTTCGCAAGGCGCGTCGCTTGCGGTGGCGTATGCGGTCGCGTGGCCCGAACGGGTCAGTCATCTTGTTCTTTATGGCGGCTATGCGCGCGGCAAGCTGAAGCGGTCTTCGGATCCCCGGTTACATGACGAAGCGGAAACGCTCGTCAAGCTCGCCGAACTCGGCTGGGGGCAGCAGAACCCCGCGTTTCGCCAGTTCTTCACAACGCAGTTCATTCCGGGCGGCAGTCCGGAACAGCATCACT
>NZ_JARESU010000137.1:0-20513 GCF_046027075.1 Paraburkholderia sp. RL18-085-BIA-A
AGTGGTAGAAGGCTTGCTCAAGGCCGAACGAAGTCGCGCCCTCGCAGAAGCGTCGGCGTAACGGCCATTGTGCACAGAAGTGCGGACCGCGACCAATCCGATTGAGTTCGAGGTTTGAGCCGGACGATTTCTGAGCTTCCACGAAGGACCTAATGATTGAGCGCCTTCCTGGTTGGCGGCCAGCGCGACCGTTCATCCGCAGGTAGCCGGTAACCAGTTACATATCGGTTCCGGCTCGGTTATCCGCCGTCGTGCGGGCCGGGGCAGTGCAAGGTATTTTCGCATTACACCTACCAGGCTTTTAAGGGTGGCCGAGGCAGGCAACGTTAGGGGAAAGTACCTATCTCGGTCGGTCATTCAAAACGCAGCAGCAGAACCTGTCGGAAAACGACCTACAGTCAGTGAAAGCTGCCGTTCGGAGGCAGGATTAAAGTTCTGCTTGCCGCACTTGCTCAATAGACTGTGGTCTCCATCATGGACATCTGAGAGGAGTAACCGTGGAACTGACCGACTTCGACACCCTGACCTTTGACTGCTACGGCACCTTGATTGACTGGGAGAGTGGCATCTTCCAAGGCCTGAGGCCCCTGCTTGAGCGCGCCAAGACTCCGCTCACGCGCGACCAGGTTCTGGAGGCTCACGCTCGTCACGAGTCGTCGCAGCAGAAATACACGCCGGCGAAGCGCTACCAGGAGTTGCTGCCCATCGTCTACAAGCGCCTGGCCGAGGAGTGGGGCCTTCCGTTCACGCATGAGGAATGCGTGGCCTATGGTCGCTCGGTGCAGAACTGGCCGGCGTTCGAGGACAGCGCCGAAGCCCTGCAGTACCTGAAGAAGCACTACAAGCTGGTCATTTTGTCGAACATCGACAACGAAAGTTTTACCTACAGCAATGCCAAGCTGAAGGTCGAGTTCGACGCCATCATCACAGCTGAAGACGTCGGCTCCTACAAGCCGTCGCCGCGCAACTTCGAGTACATGCTCGAGAAGCTTGGTGACCGTGGCATCAAGAAGGAAAAAATCCTGCACACGGCTGAAAGCCTCTTTCACGACCATAAGCCCGCGAACGAGTTCGGTCTGGCATCGTGCTGGATTTATCGCCGTCATTCGCAGTCTGGTTTCGGTGCGACAATGAACCCGGGTGCGCAGCCGAACATCGACTTCCGCTTCAACAGCATGGCGGACTTCGCGAAGGCGCACCAGGAAGCGCTGGCGAAGAAGTAAGACAATGTTGTCTCGTCAGCAGCGGCGACACGGCGGTGCCCGTGACCAGGTGCGGACGAGACTACTGTTGTAGGTCGGATATGCTTTCCAAGCGACTGGAATATAGGGGGCGTTGTGGCTTTGACGGATTTCAAGGCACTGACATTTGACTGCTACGGGACTCTGATTGATTGGGAGTCAGGTATCGCATCGGGTCTGTCGGAGTTGGCGTCTCGAGCGGCTAAACCTCTCGTGCGGGACGAAATTCTTGAGGCGCACGCGCGCCATGAGTCGTATCAGCAAAAGGTCACACCCACCATGCCATATGACCGACTTCTTCAGGTGGTCTTCAAGAGGCTGGCCGAGGAGTGGAGTGCGAGCTACAACTGGGACGAGGCGGTCGCGTATGGAGCATCGGTTGGCGATTGGCCAGCATTTCCCGATTCGGCCAGCACGCTTCAATACCTGAAGAAATACTTCAAGCTGGTAATTGTATCCAACGTGGACAATCGCAGCTTCAAGACGACGAACGAGAAGCTTGCTGTCGACTTCGACGCAATCGTGACCGCCGAAGATGTTGGTTCGTATAAGCCATCGCGCAGCAACTTCGACTACCTGTTCTCAACGCTATCATCGATGGGCGTTGAGAAGAGCGATACACTGCACGTCGCGGATAGCGTCTACCACGACCATGAGCCTGCGAGCGAATTGCAACTTCGCTCGTGCTGGATTCAGCGCCGCTACGAGCAGCGTGGGTCTGGCGCAAACATGAAGTATTCCGTCGAACCATCCGTTGACTACAAGTTCACGAGCATGGCTCAACTGGTCAAGGCGCACCACGAGGATTTAGCTCGCTGACAGGAAGGTCGCCTTCGATTGACACACCAGCCAATTCGAACAAGCACGATATGCGACAAAAGCTTGACCGGACTGACATCAAAATCCTTGCCGAACTGCAGAAGAACGGCAACATGACGAACGCGAACCTCGCCAGTGCCGTCGGGTTGTCTGCGAGCCCTTGTCTGCAACGTGTGAAGCGCCTCGAAGCAGCGGGAATCATCTCTGGCTACGGGGCGCACTTGAACCTGGCCAAGCTGACCAGCACGGTGACCGTGTTCACTGAAATCATGCTGCATGACCACCGGCGCGATGACTTCACGCGCTTCGAAGCAAACCTGCGGGACTTCGATGAGATTACAGAGTGTCACTTGGTCAGTGGCGGATACGACTACTTGCTGAAGTCCATCGTCAAGAACATTGGGCACTACCAGGAAGTCATCGAAAAGCTGGTTGACCGCAATATCGGAATCGAGAAGTACTTCAGTTATATCGTGATTCGGTCACCCTTCGTCAAGCAGACAGTGCCGCTCGACAGGCTGCTATCTGAAGACGACGACTAATGGAGCGTGTGCGGGATGACGACGGTTCAGTATGTCTGCGCGTCTAGCAGCAGGACAATTCACGGCAAGTTGGATGAAGACACGGCCTGGTTCGAGTTTCATCAGGTCGCGCATCTGTTTGGAACTAGGCCTGACAAGGCGGCTAAAGTGCTTCGCCAAGTCGACGCGACCGGTAAGATCAACGCTGCGCAGGACGTCGTACGAACTGACAAGAGCCAATGCTATCTTAATCACAAGGCAGTTCTTGCGCTCGGTTATCACATGAACTACGGCCGGGCGACAGCCTTCAGGAAGTGGTGCGCCTCCGCGCTGCCAGCTCGGTGCCACTGAATATTTTCTTTCCCCTCTCTTGATAGACGGATGCACCCCCAGTTGAGCACTTGCTCAACTCCCCGTCGGAGAGGGCGAAGTACTGTCAGGTCAATCTCGGTGCTGAGTACGACCTTTCGAAGCGTGCTTCGCTGTATGCAATCGCAGCCTGGAAACATGCGATTGGCACCGATTCGACTGGCAAGTCTGCAGTGGCGGCCATGGCATTCGTGACGCCATCGAGCACGGGTAACCCGGTCGTTGTGCGCGTCGGCGTTCGCCAGGCGTTCTGAGGAAGAAAAGAAAAAGGCCATCGTCTTTTTAAGACGATGGCCTCACGGCTGAGCTGAGATAGCTTAGTCGAGACCGCCCTGACAGATGTACTTAATGGACAGATAATCGTCAAGGCCGTACTTCGAACCTTCGCGACCGTAACCCGACTCCTTGACACCGCCGAACGGCGCCGCTTCGCTGGCTACCGCGCCTTCGTTCAGTCCGATGACTCCTGCCTCGAGCGAGCGTGAGACCCGCTCAGCACGTCGCATATCGCGGGTGTAGAAATATGCGGCGAGACCGAAAGGCGTGTCATTGGCGAGACGAATCGCCTCATCTTCGGATTCGAAGCGATACAGCGGAGCCACAGGCCCGAAGGTCTCCTCGCAGGTAACGAGCATCTCATTCGTAGCATGCACGAGCACGGTAGGTGCGTAGTAGTTCGGGCCCATCTCGGTCAGGCGCTTGCCGCCGGTCAAAACGGTCGCACCCTTCGAAACAGCATCGGTAATGTGACGGTCAATCTTGTCGATTGCTTTTGCGTTAATCATCGGCCCGATTTGCGCCTGCGGGTCGGTCGCTGGCGCGACCTTCAGGGCGCCCACGCGCGCGGCGAGGAGCTCAGCGAACTTGTCGAAGACGCCCGCCTGGACATAAATCCGGTTCGGGCAGACGCACGTCTGGCCACCATTGCGGAACTTGGCCGCCATCAGGCCAACCACAGCTGCATCGAGGTCGGCGTCGTCGAAGACGATGAAGGGAGCGTTTCCGCCCAGCTCCAGTGACAGCTTCTTGAGCGTGCCGGCTGACTCGCGAGCAAGATACTTCCCGACTGCCGTAGAGCCTGTAAAGGTAATCTTGCGCACGCGGTCGTCGGCAAGCCAGTCGCCTACCGCTTCGATGCCCTGGTCGCGTGACGCGCTGAGCATGTTGAGAACGCCGGCGGGAACACCCGCTTCTTGAGCAAGCGCTGCAAGCGCGAGGGCCGTCAGCGGCGTGTCTTCTGCGGGTTTGCCGACGACCGTGCAGCCTGCTGCCAGAGCGGGAGCAATCTTGCGTGCAATCATCGCGAGCGGGAAGTTCCACGGCGTGATGGCCGCGACAATCCCGACAGGCTCTTTGATGGCGCGCATCTGCTTGCCGCGCTGTTGTTGCGGGATGAGGTCGCCGTAGATGCGAGTTGCCTCATCTGCGAACCAGGCGACGTAGGATGCGCCATAGGCTGCTTCACCGCGGCTCTCAGCCATCGGCTTTCCCTGTTCCATGGACATGATTGTCGCAAGGTCCTCGGTGTTAGCGACAATGAGAGCGTGCCAGCAGCGGATAATCTCGGCACGTTCGCGGGGCAGACGTTCACGCCAGTCCTTGGCCGCTTTTGCTGCCGCGTCCGTCGCCGCGCGTGCGTCGGCCTTTCCGCTGTTTGCAACTTCGGCGATGAGTTCACCGGTAGCGGGATTCGTAACCGGGTAGCGGGCGTTATTGGCCGCATCCGTCCATTCGCCACCAATCAGGTTCTGCCGACGCAGAAGTTCTTCACGTTTCAGTCTTAGTTCCATACTCGATACCCTCAAAAAATACGTTGATTATCACCCCTGCAACTTGCTGAAACGGGCGTTAGCTCTTAATCGCACGGCGCACGTCGGCGCTTTCCAGGACGTCATCGAGCGTTTTACGAACCCGCTCCACCATCATGTCGACTTCGCCCGCCGTGTAGCAGAGGGCCGGCGCGAAGCCGAGAATGTTGTCCCCGAACGCCCGGAAGATAATCTTGTTGCGAGCAGCGGCGTCGAAAATCCGGTCGGCGAGGTACAGCGCGGGATCGAAACGTGCTCGGGTGGCCTTGTCCGCAACCAGTTCCACTGCGCCCAGAAGGCCAGCGTGGCGTGAGTCACCAACAAGTGGGTGGTCGAGAAGACTGTCGAGGCCATTCGCGAAACGCAGCGCCTGCGCTTGCCCATTCGCCAGAAGGCCGCCTTCGTTGTAAAGGCGCAGCACTTCGAGTCCGATGGCCGCACTCACGGGGTGCGCGGAGTACGTTTGACCGTGACCGATTGCTTCGCCGGGCTTGCTGCCGTCGGCGATGCCTTGGTACACGGCGTCAGACATCAGGACAGCGCCCATCGGAGCGTAACCAGCCGTCAGGCCTTTCGCGATGGTCATGAGGTCGGGCTCCACTCCCTCTGTCTCGCACGCGAACATCGGACCTGTGCGGCCGAAGGCAGTGATGACTTCGTCTGCCACGAACAGGATGTCAAGTCGCTTGCACGTGTCGCGCATCGCCTTGAGCCATCCCTTCGGCGGCACGATGACGCCGCCCGAGCCCTGAACAGGCTCACAAAAAAATGCCGCCACATTGTCAGCGCCGAGTTGAGCGACCTTGTCTTCAAGCGCTTTCACCGAGCTTGCGATGATGGCTTGCGCATCGTCCGGCGTCCCGCTGCGATACGGATATGGCGACGGAATGTGGTGCTGAGTCGGCAGCGGCACATCGAAGTTCCGATGGAAGCTGGCGATTGCGGTCAGGCCCGAACCAATGGAGGACGAGCCATGATAGCCACGCTCCAGAGCGATGAAGTGCTTCTTGCCAGGCCGGCCGATGGCGTTGTAGTAATGGGTGATGAAACGCAGTGCGGAGTCCACCGCGTCCGAGCCGCCCAGCGAGAAGTAGACGTGTTGAAGATTCTGAGGCGAAAGTTCTACGAGACGCTGGGTAAGCTCGATTGCCGGCTGAGAGCCGAAATGGAAGTAACCAGTCGCGTATGGCAGCTTTGCCATTTGCTCCGCCGCAATTTTGACGATGCTTTCGTGACCGTAACCGGTGTTCACGCACCAGAGTCCCGCGAACGCGTCGAGCAGCTCATTGCCCTCGGCGTCGTACAGCCAAGCGCCTTTGCCGCGTTCCAGAACGGTGACGCCACGCTTCTCATGTGCTCGGTAGTTGGTGACCGGATGGATGAGATGCTTGCGGTCTGACTCAATAAGCGTTGCTAGTGACATTTCATATTCCTTGATAGGTTCCTGCCTAGCCTGAGAGTATCCGGAGGCTGGGGCATTTGGTTTTGGCCGTACCTGCCATTTACGGGCTCACCAATTCAACTCAGCGTTCTGCGCGGCATTTTCTGCTGTTTGGTCAGGCTGTCGGTACAAGGTCGTCGGAGAACAAAGGCGCGGTCAGTGCGGTCAGCAGCCGAATTTCCTCGGTTATTGCGCCTTCGGGAACGACTTCCGCACACATGAAGGCGAATGCGCCGACCGTCGTTTGGCAGACGACGGCAGGAATGTTGACGAGAGTGGCTGTGCCGAGCGACTTGAGCAGTTGATGGTCAGGGAAGTAATGCACCAGGTCTGCGTCGTTGTTGGCCACGAGA
The DNA here is from genome assembly GCF_046027075.1 of Paraburkholderia sp. RL18-085-BIA-A. NCBI lineage: Bacteria > Pseudomonadati > Pseudomonadota > Betaproteobacteria > Burkholderiales > Burkholderiaceae > Paraburkholderia > Paraburkholderia sp. RL18-085-BIA-A. The sequence goes on from NZ_JARESU010000137.1 coordinate 6,553, forward strand.
ACTTCGCCTCGTTCAAGCACCTTCCGAGCCCAGTCGGACCCCGAGAGCTGCTTCCATCCGCCCACGGGATAAGCGCTGGGGACCGTTGAGTAAATCCGTCTTACCGCGCCAAGTTCCTTAGGGGCATCTGCGCGTGGGCGCGACGCCAGTGAAGTGGCCTGAAGAAACGGCAGTCGCGGCTTGACGACTTCGAGCCACGCTTGAATTGCAGCGTCTCTCGACGTCGCCTGTCGAATCGCGGTCTGACCTTGGGCAAGCGTCGCCGACGGGCCATTGGTATTGACGTTCGTTGCAGCGTTGCTCGTCCGAGAGAGGAAAACGGCCGAAGCGCCCAATGCGGCGAGACTGGTGAAGTTTCTACGATTCATACAGTTTCTTCCTGTGTGGAAGGTTTGACGGGGCGTAGTGCCGAACTTTTTCTAGCCCTGCCATCGAGCCACTGCGCGAGGTGTATCGCGGAGCGTCCCGTGGTGTTCCGAATCTGTGAACGACAACTGAAACCGTCGCTCACCAGCACTGCGTTCTCATCGAGGGGTTGGATTCTTGGTACAAGCTCAGATTCGGCGACAGACCGAGCGACGTTTGCAGTCTTCGTGTGGTAACCGAATGCGCCAGCCATCCCGCAACATCCTGTTTGCAGCACTGCTCCCGATTGGGCGGCTTTGCCGACAAGGCGGGACTCTGCTTGCACTCCGCCGCAGGCTTTTTGGTGGCATGCCCGTGTACATAGACGCTCTCGTCGCGCTTCGGGACATCAAAGCCTCTGCCTCAAGGTATTCGGCCAGCGTCTTGACGGAGGTAGCCAGCGCGGCAGCTTTTTCGTCTTTAGGAAAAAGCGCGCGCAGTTCGTCCCGGAAGACCGAGAGGCAACTGGGTTCGAGAACAACCACGGGCAACCTCAGGGCGATGACGTCCTTCAGTTCCGCCATGATGTCGACGAGATTGCGCTTGGCGTGGTCCAGCATTCCGGCGTCGTAGTAGGGACGCCCGCAGCAAATCTGCTTGCTCATAAGACGGACCGTCACACCGTACGACTGCAGCACTCGAACAGACGCCTCCAGGACTTCAGGAGAGAACCCATTGTTGAACGTGTCGGTCCACAGCAAGACAGTTTTAGATTCGCCATTCAGCACGCGAGTGTCCTGCATGAGGTGTTTGCAGGTTTTACTGTTGCGGAAGGCCGATGATGCGACGGCAGGAAACTTGACGTGCGATGCGAGCCCGAATTTCTCTGCTACTGCTCGGAACGGCCGCATCTTCATCGCGGTGTTGACCACGCCACTGATGCGCGTTGCTATAGGCAGCCATGTGCCGATGCGTCCAATCATCGTGTCCATCAGCGGACGCTTGGCTTTCTGATAGTGCTCGTAAAGGAAGTGACTCTTGTATTTGGCCAAGTCGACATGCGTCGGGCAATCGCTGCGACATCCCTTGCATGCGAGACAGTTGTCCAGCGAGTCCTTGACGTCCTTGTTGTCCCAACCGTCAGCGATGACCTCGCCCTTGAGCAACTCGAACAGCAGGCGGCTGCGGCCCCGCGTCGAATACTTTTCTTCGCGCGTTGCGCGATAGCTGGGGCACATCGTCCCACCGTCGAGGGAGCGGCACTTCCCCATGCCAATGCACCTTTCGGTGGCGCGCGCAAAGGTATCCGGCGTCTGAAGGTTCCCGAATGAGAAGTGGCTGGGTACGTCGACACGACGATAGGTGGGGCCTAGCCGCAGGTTCTCGTCGACAGGCATCGCATCGATGAGCTTTCCGGGATTCATCCGGTTCTTCGGGTCCCAGATGGACTTGAACTCGCGGAACGCTTCCATGAGTGCCGGCGAGTACATCAGCGAGAGCAGCTCGCCTTTGGCCTGTCCGTCGCCATGCTCGCCAGACAGCGAACCCTCGTACTTGACGACGAGCTTCGCTGCTTCTTCCAGGAACTGGCGCCAGGCGCGAATGCCCTGCCTGTTGCGCAGGTCGAAGTTGATACGCGAATGAATGCAGCCGTCGCCAAAGTGGCCGTACATGTTGGTCGTGTAACCGTAACGCTCGACCAACGCTGCAAACTCTCGAAGATACGCGCCCAGCAGCCGTGGCTCGACCGCTGCGTCTTCCCAGCCGACCACCGGGTCCGGCTTCGAAGGGTCATCGCCAATGGATGTTGCGGACGCGCCGGTCTCTCGGACCGACCAGAGCCGCTTCATCAAGGTCGCATCGGACACCACGCGCGCATTCGGGCAACCGGGCAGCGAGAAGGTCAGGTCCGCCGCCGCTTGCGCGCGCTGCAGTGCCGATTCTAGAGTGTCGGCACCGAATTCGACCATTAGCCATGCATTGCCTTCAGGCAACTCAGCGATGTCAGCAAGCGCGAGCCCTCGTTCACGCAAGCCGCCGACGATGCCTGTATCGAGCCCTTCCATCGCAATGGGTTCGAGCGGCAGCAGTTGGGGAACGCAGTCGGCGGCGTCGAAGATGGTGGGAAATCCGAAAACGGTAAGCACCCGAGCGGTCGGGTTGCGCACGAGGGACGTCGTCGCGCGCAAGACCGAGACGCATGTGCCTTCCGAGCCCACGAGTGCGCGGGCAATGTTGAAGCCATTCTCCGGCAGCAACTGGTCAAGGCTATAGCCCGAGACTCGGCGCTTGAGTTTGGGGAACCCCGCACGAATCTCGTCCGCGTGACGGTCGACCAGGTTGCGTAGAGCCTGAACAATCTCTTGGCGGCGGCCGCCGGCGGCCAAATGTACCTGAAATGCAGCCTCGTCCGTTGGCCCGACCCAGAACCTTTCCCCATCGTAGGTCAGGATTTCCATCGACTCGATGTTCTCAGCCGTCTTGCCGGCCATTACCGAATGAGCCCCGCAGGAATTATTGCCGACCATACCGCCGATGGTGCAACGGCTGTGCGTGGCGGGGTCCGGGCCGAACGTCAACCCCTTGAGCGCAGCAGCGCTCTTCAGCTGGTCGCAGATGACGCCCGGTTGAACTACGGCGGTCCGGCTGTCGGCGTCAAGCTGTTCAATCCGGGTCAAGTGACGAGACGTGTCGATAATCACCGCAACGTTCACGGCTTGACCGCACATCGACGTGCCCGCGCCGCGTGTGAGTACGGGTACATCCGCCTCATGGCATGCACGCATCACAGAGACGACGTCTTCGACTGTGCGTGGCAAGACGATGCCTATCGGAACCTGTCGGTAGTTCGATGCTTCGGAAGCGTATGCCGCTCGAGACCCGGCATCGAACCTAATCTCGGCATCCGTCGTCTGAGCGAGTTGGCGCTGCAGAGAAAGAAGCTTGTTGAGGTCGGGGCGTGAGGAGGACGAGTTCGAATTCATTTGGTCGCGAAATACGGAAGGAGCGGCGAGATGAGCCCTCGGTGCAGACCTTGCGTCTGTCGAGACATCCCGCGTCATTCCAAATTAAAGCGCGACACAAAGTGGAAGTCTTCCTACTAAAAGTAGGAACGCGCGGGTCAGTCTTCCCGAAGACGGTAGAGGGTCATGGCGACTTGAACCTGGAAACGGACCTTGGGGTCCTCGAGCGTGACGTTGAGAATTTCTTCGATTCTCTCGAGGCGGTAGCGCATCGTACTAATGTGGATGCCGAGCGAGCGAGCCGCATTGACCAACTGAAAGCCTTCATCGGCGAGCGTGCCCAGCGTTTCAAGCAGGGATTCACCGCGTGGTCGCGTGACGAGGGGTGTGACGAGCCGCTCAATGAGCATCTCGCGTGCTTTCGCGTCGCCAAGAAGCGCACGTGGGAACAGAATCTCGTCGAACCGATGCAATCTCCCGGGCCGCAACGTGGGTAGCAAGGCATCCACGTCTTTTGAACCTGTCGCCATCCCGTCAATGCCCGTGTGAACGCGGCTGACCGCCAGGGCCGCGCGTTGGTCGCGGATTGCGTCCCATAATGCTTCGGGCGATGCATCCACGGGAAGGATGAATTTTATCTGGTTCAACCATATCGCAAGCAATTCGGGCTGCCCGTTCGCGCGAAGCCGATGTTTGAGCGCTCCAACCCACCGCTCGCGGCGGTTGAGACCCTCCGTCGTAAGGGGTATGGGTTCGTCGAGAAGCACGAGACAGATTCGGTACGGGCTTGTCTCACTCCAACCGCATACCTTTGCCCGTTCAAGCGCACTGGGCGTCGCGGTGAATTCGCCGTCAAGTAAACCCGCCACGAGCGCGAACCCCAAGCGGTCTTCCTGTTGCGTGAGTTGTTGCTGGTGCATTAGATGCAGCGCAGCTACGACGCTCGCGTGCTCCATTGCACGCGCGTCGAGCTCATCAGCGTCCGAGCCGTCCAAATCAAGCCAGAGAACCGCAACGAGAGAATCGTGGAGGCGAACAGGGAGTCGCAGCCGATAGACAATACGGTCGGCGATTTGAAACTTGATGCGAGTGGGTCTTTGAGAGTTTTTCGCGTCGATGGGCGAATCCGAAAGAGAGGCAACGAATTGCTCTTCCAGCGATTGTGCGTCAGGTTCGGTCGCGGAAGTGCCGAGGAGCTCGCCGGACAGATTCGTGAATGTGACCTCGCGGCCCACGAGCTTTCGCAGCGTGTTCGCGATGTCACTCAGGCTGTTTGCCGTCATCGCCGCATTAGTTAACGCGCGATGCAACTGCTCCGAGCGCTCGATAATCTCGGCTTGGAAGTAAATTATCTTCGCGAGTATCTCGTGGGTGATTTGGCTGAACTGGACGTCCCACGGCAACTCCAGGAGAGGCAAGCCGACGCTGCGAGCCTCGTCGATGGCTTCTGGGGGGAAGTGCTCGCGAAAGTGCGGGACCGCCAGTACGACGCCAGCGAGCCCGACTTCACCCAGGTCACGTACCAGCCGTCGCGACGTATCAGCATCGTTTGGCCAGTTGTAGCCGGTCGTCAGCAGCAATTCGCCCGGCTTGACCCAGTTGACGATGTCCGGATGGTCGACCATGTGAACCCAGGTAATCTCGCGCTGGAGATTCTCCTGACCGGCAACGACTTCTGCGTCACGTAAGACGGTTTCACGAATCGCGGTGTCAAGCTTCATGGCGGCGAATAGTGTCACCGCGGTATCAGCATGACACCGCGGCAGCTGTTAGATTTCTTTGGGCTGTCGGTAACCAAGAAGTACGCCGAGCAGGCTGAAGGCCGCTGCGAAAATTACGTAAATCGCGGGCGCCATAGGTGTGCCAGTCGCGCTGATGAGCCACGTCAGGATAAGCGAAGCGAATCCACCGAACGTCATCACAGCCATATTGTAGGCAACCGACAGGCCGGTCGAGAGCACTTTGCTCGGAAACGTCTCGGACAGCGCGGCAAGGATGGGTCCCGTGTAAATCGCGATGAGTACGCCGAACACCGCTTGGAATACGCACAAGGTAGCAACCGACGGCGCTTTTACAATCATCGCGAACATCGGCCAAGCGAGCACGAGCATCGCTGCTGACGCCCCGCCGAGAAGCCACTTGCGCCCGACTTTGTCGGAATACCAGCCGGTGAAAGGCGATAAGAAAGTGATGACGCCACCGCCAACCATTGCAGCGATAAACGATGCCGACTGCGGAAGCTTGAGAACCTTCACCGAGAAGGTCGGCATGTAGAAGAGAATCACATAAATGCAGACCGTCCAGAGCACGACCATGGAGAAACTTGCGAAGGCTTGCTTCGGATAGTCGCGAAGCACGTCGGCCAACGGCGTCTTCGACTTGTCAGTTTCATTCAAGAAGACCGGCGTCTCTTCGAGGTTACGACGGATGTAGAAGCCGATAGGTCCGATAAGCAAGCCGGACAGAAACGGGATGCGCCAACCCCAGCTTTCCATGTCAGCCGTGGAGAGCCCAAGCGTAATGCCTGTACCGAAGCAGGCACCCAGCAGCACGGCGAAACCGATGCTCGTTTGAATCCAGCTCGAGTAGTACGCTTTCTTGCCCTTGGGCGCGTGTTCCGTCAGGAACGCTGTAGCCGTACCCATCTCACCGCCGGCCGAGAAGCCTTGCAACAGACGTGCGAGAACAATCAGGCAAGGGGCGGCCATCCCAATCTGCGAATAAGTCGGAGTAAGTCCGATAATGGCCGTGCCTGCGCACATCAACAGGATGGTCAGGGACAGGGCCGCTTTGCGGCCAGCGCGGTCGGAGTAGATGCCGATGAGGATGCCGCCGAAGGGACGCACGAGAAAGCCGACACCGAATGTCGCAACCGAGAGCATCAGCGACGTCAGGTCGTTACCCGTCGGGAAAAAGAGCTTCGCGATGGTGATGGCAAAGAAGCCATAGACCATGAAGTCAAACCATTCGAAGCCGTTGCCGAGGACGGTTGCGACGATTGCGCGCCGTCGTACGGTCTTCTCGTCCTGATAGTCTGCTGCCAGATTCACTGTGTTCATCTCCGCTCCCGATGCGTGCTCAACGCCTTTTCCAATGGTCGGTGTGGTCCCGGTCAGGAACCAGCCGTATCCCATTGAACTCAGCCAGAAATCGCATAACTACCCACGTTTGATAGGAACGGACGGTTTCAGATTAGTACATCAAGTATGAATTGCGTCAAAAAAAACGAAAAGTCGACGCCCGATTCCTACTTTTCATAGGTATTCGCCCCTTTTCTGGCTTCCTACTATGGGTTCCATCCAAGGAGGTGATTTGATGAACAAGGAACTCGACAAAAACCAGAGCGCCGCCGCACTGCGTGAAACGTACGTTGCCCGCGGTGTCGCGACGGCGCACCCCATTGTTGCCACCCGTGCTGCGGGTGCGTATCTCTGGGACGACAAAGGACGCAAATACCTCGATTTCGTCGGCGGCATCGGCGTGTTGAACGTCGGTCATAACCATCCGGCGGTGGTCGCCGCCGTCCGGCAGCAGCTCGAGTCGTTCTCACACGTCTGTTTTCAGGTCGTCGGCTACGAGCCGTATATCCGCCTGGCCGCGCGTCTATCGGAGCTGGTTGCTCCGGGCCAAGGTTACAAGTCGGTGTTTCTGACCACGGGTGCCGAGGCGGTCGAAAACGCAATCAAGATTGCTCGCGGCTACACGAACCGCCCGGGCGTGATTGCTTTTCGCGGCGGGTTCCATGGCCGGACGCTCCTCGGCATGTCGCTCACGGGTATGAGCGCTCCCTACAAGCAGAACTTCGGACCGTTCGCGCCTGACGTGTACCATGCGCCGTACCCGAACGCGTATCACGGCATCAGCTGGAACGATGCGCTAAAGGCGCTGCAGACAATCTTCAGCACGCAAATTCAGCCCGACCGCGTGGCGGCAATCATTCTCGAACCGGTCCAAGGTGACGGCGGTTTCCTCGCGGCGCCGGCCGAGTTCATGCAGGCACTGCGCGAGCTTACGAAGAAGCATGGCATCGTCCTGATTTGCGACGAAATCCAGACCGGCTTTGGTCGCACTGGCAAGATGTTCGGCTTTCAGCACTCGGGTATTCAGCCCGACCTGGTGACGGTTGCGAAGAGTCTGGCGGGCGGTCTGCCCATCTCGGGCGTGGTCGGTCGTCCCGAAATCATTGATGCTCCGCAACCGGGCGGGCTGGGCGGCACGTATGGCGGCAATCCGCTGGGCTGCGCGGCGGCAAATGCAGTGCTCGACATCTTCGAGCAAGAGAACCTGCTCGAGCGCAGCGTCAAAATCGGCGAGCAGCTGCGTACCGGTCTGGAAGAGCTGAAGGCAAAGCATTCCGAAATGGGCGAAATCCGTCAGACCGGCGCGATGGTTGCGGTCGAGTTCGTTTCCGACGCACAAGCGAAGACGCCGGATGGCGCCCTCGTGCAACGCATCCTCGACGCGGCGCGCGAAGAAGGCCTGCTGGTTATCAAGTGCGGTGTCGAGCGCAATGTCGTTCGCTTCCTGTCGCCCTTGACGGTCTCGGACCAGGATGTGGCCGACGCCCTCGGCATGTTCGGTCGCGCTGTCACTGCTGCCAAGGCGGCAGCCTGAGCGATGTCCGACGGACAGCACGACGCGTTAGAACTCGCCCTCCCTGCTCGACTAGCGGGCGCGAGGGCAAGAGCTACGCGTCGCTTCGACGTTTTCAGTCCCTATGATGGGGCCGTAATCGGTCGCGCGCCGGACATCGACTTTCGCACGCTTGCGGCTAGCTCCCACGAGGGTTCGCGAGTCGCTGGGACGTTACAAAGCACCGAGCTTGTTCAGGAACGGCTACGCAATTGGGCTCGAAAGATTGGTGTCCAGCGCGAAGAACTGGCGCGCATCGTCAGCCTCGAAACGGGAAAACCAATTCGGTTTGCCCGAGTCGAAGTCGACTTAGCTCTCGCGGCACTGGACCCGTATTGCTCTTGTTTGCCGGTTCCGCTAGTTCGCGAATGGACTGCAGCGCAGTCGGCTTTCTCGATTCTGAACTGGTGCGACGCAATCCTCTCCACGGTCAAGGAGGCTGCGACGGTTTTGAGCTCGGGGCGAGCCCTCGTTATCAAGCCGTCTTCCCGCGCGCCCTTGGCTTCACGGGCGCTGGAAGCACTTTGGAGCGAAGGTGACGACCTGGACGCGCTTTTATGCGTTGCGCTTTCCTCGGACGCAATCGGCGTGCTGCGCGCGGCCCTCATGAGTTCGCAGGTTACTGAGGTCCGCTTCCGAGGGAGGCGCGACGTCGGGACTTTCGTTTCGAACGCGTGCCATGAAGCTGTGGTGCCCGCGACCATTTCTGCGAGCGAACGGCTTCCCCTTGTGCTTTATGCCCGCGCTGACGTCCACGCGCGATGCGATGCTGTTCTCAATCGGGTCTTCCTTCAGCCGCTTCTCTCCTGCGCCGAGCGCGTGTCGTGCCTGTACGTAGAGGATTCGCTCGCCGATTCCCTCATCCCAATCCTCATCGACAGGATGAGCCAACTTCGGGTCGGCGACCCGCTCGATGACGAGACGGAAATTGGACCAGTCATAGATGATGTCGCAGCCAATCTGACGTCCGAACAAGTAGAAGACGCGCTGTTCGACGGCGCAACTCTCTCCGGCGGGCAGGTTGTCTCAGACGGGCGGCAGCTTCGACCAATCATCCTCGACCATGTGAAGCCTTTCATGCGTGTTTGCACTGAGGACCTTGAAGGACCGCTTCTTCCTGTTGTGAGGTTCAGTCACCCTTCAGAACTCCCCGGCACGCCGTGCCTGACTATCGCTTCGCTGCTCACGTCAGTCATGAGTGAGCGCTGCGACTGGTCGAGACACTGCCCACGCGCCCACTAAATCGGGAACTCATTTTGAACAGGTACAACATGAGCGAGACTACCCCTTACGAAGCTTTTTCTATGGTCGACATGCGCGCAGGTCGCATCGCGCGAGTCGAACTGAACACTGAAGCACGCAAGCCCGCATACAAAATCTGGATTGACTTCGGCGAGCTTGGCGAACTGGCGACAAGTGGCCAATACTCGGCGTTGTATAAAGCAGAAGAACTGGTGGGCCAGATGGTCGTCTGTGCAGTGAATCTCGGGAGTCGTCGCATCGGGGGCTTCAAGTCCGAGGTCCTGATGCTTGGTGTCGAGAACGCAGACGGCGCGGTCGTCTATCTGAAGCCTGAGCGCGACGTCGCGCCTGGCACAAAGGTGTTTTAACGACTATCAAATGCCCTCACAGGGCGAATGAATATGGAGACGGCATGAACGCGCCCGCAGCAGAGATTGAAGTTGGCGAAGAAATGGTCGCCGGTTTCGCAAAAAAGGGACTGGCACAGGTACAGGCAGCGACAATACGGAACCGTGGCGTTGGACCTTTTCGCAGACTCGTACTGCGTGGCGCGGTGGTCATCGACGGCACAGGCGCTCCCGCTTGGGGTCCGGCGGACATCGTCGTTGAGAACGGTCGTATCACTCAGATAGCTGCCGTCGGCGTCCCGGGTCTGCCCATCAATCCGGCGCGTCGTCCGGAGACCGGCGACCACGAGATTGATTGCACGGGAAAATTTGTGACGCCCGGGTTTATAGATTGCCACGCGCACATCGGCACTCCGTTCCATGCTGCGAATGGCGAGATGATGCCGGCAGATTACATCTACAAGCTCTGGCTTGCCCATGGAGTCACGAGCGTACGTGAGGCTGGAACGATGAACGGTCTTGCTTGGACGCAGCAGCAGGCAGCAGCCGCCGACGAGGGAAAGATTGCTGCTCCAACTCTCTATCCGTACGTCTACTTTCCAGCGGTCAACGATTACTTGAAGACCATCTATACGCCAGAGCAAGGACGGGAATGGTTACGCAAGGCGCACGCGAAAGGCGCGCGAGGCGTGAAGTTCTTCGGCGCGCCACCGGCAATCATGGAAGCAGCGCTCGACGAAAGCAAAAAGCTCGGCCTGCGCACTTGTTGCCACCACGCACAGCTCTCAGTCGGCCGCATGAACTCTTTGCGTACGGCGCGTTGGGGCCTGACCAGCACCGAGCACGCGTACGGCATTCCAGAGGCGCTGTTCGATGGTCGAACCCTCCAGACTGTCAGTGACGACTACAACTACAACGACGAATACATGCGGTTCGCAACGGCCGGGCAGACGTTCCTTCAAGCCGCGAAGCCGGGCAGCGCTAGGTGGAATGAGGTTATCGAAGCCTTCCTGGAGGCAGGTCATACCTTCGTTCCGACGATGAACGTGTATGACAGCAATCGCGACCTGATGCGTGCGCGGCGTGCTGATTGGCACGATGAATACACGGACAGCACGACATGGAAGTATTTTCAGCCCCAGCGCGGCGGACATGGCGCGTACTTTTACCGATGGTCCGTGAAGAATGAGGTTGAGTGGAAGGAGAGCTTCCGCCTCCTCATGACCTTCCTGAACGAATACAAGAACCGCGGAGGCCGAGTCTGCGCCGGAAGCGACTCCGGGTTCATGTATCAGGTCTATGGATTCGGATTCGTGCGTGAACTCGAACTCTTTCAGGAAGCGGGGTTCTCGCCGCTCGAGGTATTGCGTGCGGCCACTTCTCAGGCTGCTGAGCTACTCGGAATTGAAGACGATGCGGGAACACTCGAAGTCGGCAAACGTGCAGATATCCTTGTGCATGACCAGAACCCGTTGACAGACTTCAAGCTGCTGTACGGCACCGGTGCGGTCCGACTGAACGAAGATACCAATGGCCCGGAATTCAAGCGGTGCCTGCAGATGACGATTCGCGGCGGGATGGTCTACGAGGTTGAAGAACTGCTCTCTGACGTTCGCGAAATGGTCGCAGGTAGCTGGCCAGATTCCTCCAAGAATCAAGGTACGAAGTGAGGACAGCATGCAAACCGGACCTCAGTTCGTTATTGTCTCGGGTGCACTGGGTAGTGGCAAGACTTCTTTGATAGAAAGCTTGCTCAACAGCAGCGAGGATGCGTCCGACACCGCCGTCATCGTCAACGAAGCTGGCGAAATCAACATCGATGGTGCCGTTCTATCGGAGTCGGCGAGCGGTACGTCGATGGCGACTCTTAGCAACGGTTGCGTTTGTTGCTCAATGACGAGCGACCTGGTCACAACCGTTCAGGACCTGATGCAGCTTCGGCCGTTCGCAGGGGAGTGCCTTTTCTCTCGTATAGTTTTGGAGTGTAGCGGACTCTCTCGGCCCGGTCCGATAGTCTCGTCGTTGCAAGAACTCGCTGACCTCCGACTCAAGCTCCACTTGGTTTCGACCTATGATTGCAGTCATCCTCCGCTGCAAAGCGCCGATTTTGAAGACGCCGTCGCGCAACTCGCCGCAGCCCACACTATCGTTCTAACGAAAATTGATTTGGTAGCTATCGAGAGGCGCGAAGACGCAATAGAAACGGTCAAGTCCGTGAACCCGCTCGCCAGAGTCGTGAACGAGTTCTCTGCCTCGGTTCGCGCGCGAGAAGCATGTGCACCGCCTGGCATCATCGATGTGCCCATCGGCACCGTGCAACCTAGTCAGTTAGAGCGCCGACGTCTTCTTCATCCGCGAGTTCGTGTGTTTCGCGCTAAGTATGACGCGAATGTGCCTTGGGAGGCTGCTCTGGACTGGCTCGAAAACATAGCCGGAGCACTTGGAGAACGACTGCTGAGAATCAAGGCAGTCGTTCCGGGTGAAAGTATCGACGACCGGCTCTTGTTGCAATCCGTCGGAACCACCTTTTCTGCGCCGCGCCGTCTCAACCGAGAGACGACGGTGCCCCTCGGGGCCATCGTTATTGCCAGAGATTGTGGGAGTGAAGATTTAGCCTCGATACCAATGGGGCACCCGGTGAGTTGGTTCAACCATCAATAATCAGAAAATAAGCCGCTGAGTGTGGCAAATATACGTGCTGTGCTGGTGGGTACAGTCGGACTGGCAGCCGCATGCGCGCGCGGATGCGCTCAGGCGATTGCTGTTGGCCGCCCGCTCGAGCACGTCGCCGTTTTTCGTTCTTCGTCCCCTCCACGCTGCGGCAGATGCATCCCCAACTGAGCTGAGAATCGCTGTGCGTCCAGCCGAAGAAGGCGTGTACGTAGACATCGTAAAACGCAAAGGTCCGAAGTTCGAAGGCGAACTGACCGTCAATGTGCGGCCCCAGGTCAACGCTCATAAGCCCGCGCGGTCGGCCATCCCGCGCGGTCGTGCCATTCGGAATCGAGGCTCGAGCAACAGACGATGCCTTCGCCTAAATTGAAGATGCCGCCCCGCATGATTCATCCAACGGAGATTCCACCACGGGAGCGGACGAGTGGATTCGGGAGGCCAAACGAGAATCGAAGCTTGTCGATGCCCTGTACAAGGCGCGTTATCTGATTTCGATGCACAACGGCATGACCGTGCGGTGCGACGGCGAGGAATGGGCGCTCGATTTCGGCCAGGAGCTGAAGGTGATTGACACTGCGTTGAAGGTGGCGGGAATCGACACCCGGCGCCTCAAGCAGTAGGGTATTTGTCGAGCCGCCCGAACTGAGGCCATCATTGATAGCGGCGGTGCGGAGGACCTTCAGGGGTCAACAAATGCAAACTGAGAAATATCGTGGATATACGCTGTGGGGCCATGCAATCCTCCAGCAGGAAGACAACTGCAAGACATTCGCGGCATCGCAACTCGCCCATCTGCTTTGAACGTGACGGATGTGTTCACAAGCAGCTTTCAGCCCAGGTTCACGTTCCCAATGACGGGCCCGTGGCGGCAGCAGAAGTTTCACCGAAATTGAGAAGTTTCAAAAACGATGAAACCGCGTGATACCGGAAGCACGGGGTAACGACAATCATGCCGGCTGTGCGGATAACGCTGCCCGAATCCGGTGACGGTCTTTACAGACGCTGCTCGTCTGACGCAGGTCGTCTCAAACCTGCTGGCGAACTCCGTGAGAGTACACACCATCGGAGGGCAAAATCACGCTTCGGGTGGATACCCCCGACCCGAATACAATACCCGCGCACGATTCGACGCCGAGGAACGCAATCATCACCTTGCGGGACAACGGAATGGGTATCGCGCCGGACACGCCGCTCCACTACCGTTTCAGCGTTCAGCCGGGAGCGATTGAGTTGCCCTGTTGGAAATGGCTACCGTGCGCATCTAGCGCCCCAACACGCGTAGTCCGTTAAACTTGTTTTCAACTCACCGATTGAGAGGTTAATGAAGTGGCCACTGCTACCGCAATCAAAGCCCTCCTGTTCGATGTCTTTGGCACAGTCGTCGATTGGCGAAGCGGTGTCGCTCGCGATGCCGGTCCATTCCTCAGCCGTCACGCCGTTCCAGTTGATGCTTTCGAGTTTGCTGACGCCTGGCGGCGATTGTATGTGCCCGCCATGAAAGAAATACAAAGCGGACGGCGGCCGTTTGTCAGGCTCGACGTACTGCACAGGGAAAATCTGGTCAAAGTAATGGTCGGCTACGGCGTCGATATGAACTCGATTGCTGCGGATGAACTGGACGAGCTGAATCTTGCCTGGCACCGCCTTGACCCGTGGTCCGATTCCGTCGAAGGACTGTTGCGACTTAAGCGTCGATTCATCATTGCGCCTCTGTCAAACGGAAACATCCGGCTGATGCTTGATATGGCGAAGCGCGCCG
>NZ_JARESU010000138.1:0-20040 GCF_046027075.1 Paraburkholderia sp. RL18-085-BIA-A
GGCGGCGGGGGGCAGCGGTTCTGGGCGGGCGCGCCGCGTGGACGGCGGCGCGCGAACCTGTTGCACGAGTCAACGGCCTTTTGCGTCGAGCTTGTTCGCCTGCATACCGCCACGAAAACCTGGTGGAGGTTGGGCGCGACCAGCCCGATCGATCTCTAGAAACTCGCCGCATAAAAAATCCCCGGTATCGCGCAAGGCTATGTGGCATTAAAACACTACTAATTAATGCGTGAGTGAGTACCGACAACGACTCGCGCTCCTGCTGTTTTTTTGTGATGTCCACACCAAGTGATGCATGCTTTATTTTGGCCGTTCCGGTTTGCCTGTGAAGATCTTCATGATCTTCCAATTTGGGCACTTTGACGCCGTCGGCCCATGAGGGTCCACCTCCTGCCCGTACTCACTGATGAGGGGGGCCGCTCATTTCATTCGACCGGCTTTTAACGATCGTCACACCTGCCGGCTTTTCGTCTCACGCTCGGCAAATTGACAGTAAGGTTGAACGTGTCTGCTCCACCGTGACGTCTCCAGCAAATTGCCGCTGCATATAGCTGACCAATAAATTCGCTGCGCAACATTTCATCTTTTTCGATCGGTTAATCGATATTCACCGATTCACGTCCCTGAACACGGCCAGTAAACTACGTGCTAACGATTCGTGGCGATGAGGTATTGATAGTGGACAGTGTCAATCTCGAAGTGTTGAAATCTACCGCACGATGACTTGAACAGGGACATCGCTCACTGCTCGTGACAGTGGTCAAGACGTGGGGCTCGTCGCCACGTCCTGAAGGTATACGGATGAATGGAACGTGCCCGGGACTCAGCTCATCCGCACGATGCCCGACGACGCTGTGCTCGACATGAAGCTCGACGAACGTTGCGCGGTGCTCGCGCTTACGCATGATCCGAAGCTCGATGATCTTGCGTTAATGGAGGCTTTGAAAACGCGTGCTTTCGACGTCGGCGCATTGGGCTCGCGACGCAACAACGCGGCACGGCGCGAAAGACTTAAGGAGTTCGATCTCAGTGACACAGAACTGGCGCGGCTGCGTGGGCCGGTTGGGATATACATCGGCAGTCGGACGCCGCCGGAAATCGCCGTGTCGATTCTTGCGGAAGTGACAGCTGTGAAGAACAGTGTGGTCATGCCGCCATCGTTGCAGGTTGGTGCGGCGAAGGCAGCACAAGGGACGGCATCGTCTTTCGAAATGGATCTCACGTGCTTCGCGTAAGGATGCGAAGTGGCAGCAGGAGCGCTGCTTATCTGGCGTTCGCAGCCTTATCGAAGGGACTGAGTTGCGCTGCCGCGGCGAACATCTGCGTGAACTGATCCAGTGCGGGTATCGTATCGCGGCCACTGCGCGTAATCCGATAGAACGAAAATTCCACCTCTGGCCGGATCACGTCGATACGTACCTGATAGTGACGGCAGATATGCTCGCAGAACGACGGCATGATCGCCACGCCAAGTCCTTCGTGAGCCATCGCGATCGCAGTCTGCAGGTGGCCGACAACCGTCCGCCGTCCCGTCGTCACTTCTTCCTTCGACAGCGATGCTTCGATCAGTCGCTGCAAAGGGTTGTCCTTCGGCAGGGTGATGAGCGGCAACCCCTCTAGCGCGCGCCATTGCACGCCGTCGCGCGGCACCTTGCCGATTCCATGCGCACCTTCCATTGTCGACGATACGACGACGAGCCGCGTCGGAAAAATGGGCACGCGATCGATGCCGGACAGTTGCGAGAAGAAGATGCCGAACGCCGCATCGAGATCGCCTTCCTCGACCATCTTCAGCAGCTCGCCTGGAGGACGGTCGACGAGTTCGATCTGCGCGTGCGGACTGGTCTCGGCGAAACGCGCAAGCACTTGCGGCATCAGGCTGGCGCCGATCATCGGCGTGCAGCCGAGCAGTAGTGATGCCTTCTTCTGCCGGCCAAGCTCGTTGAGTTCAACCACGGACTTCTCGAGCGTGTCGACGATTTTCATTGCCGTCGGATAGAACAGGCGGCCGGCTTCCGTCAAAGCGACAGTGCGCGTGGTGCGCTCGAACAGCCGGCAATTGAGTTGCGTCTCGAGTTCGCGGATGATCGCGCTCAGCGCTGCCTGACTCAGGTGCATGCTCTGCGCGGTCTTCGTGAAGCTGGACGCGTTCGCCACGCCGAGAAAGACCTTGAGTTGTTTGAGGGACAGATTCATCTGCGACGATCCTTGGGGGGCACGATAGGGCTGCCCGGATTCTAGCGCCGCGCATGGTTGTCCGCGACCGGGACAACTCCCGATCGCGGCTGACGTGCCCTGTGACCTGGCGGTCAACCTTTACGCAAACGTTGCCACGCCGCGGTGATGCGCGATGCGAGTTGCGGGTGAACGCCGTTCATGCGAACGCGTATCGCCCTTCCTCGTCGCGGACAATGGCGCGGGTTGCGCCGGTGTCTTCGAGCCAGCGCACGACTTCGCGGCCGTCGCGCGTTCCCGCCGCCGACATCAGTTCGGTGAAGCGCTTGGGGCCATGTTCCAGTGCGGCTTCGAGCGAATCGAAACGCGCGCCCGTTAGCGCAGGCGGTGTCGGCACGCGATGTTCGAGATCGCGTTCTTCGCCTTGACGCAGCAGCGGCAGCGTCAGATCGAAGCCAACTTTTGCTGTAACCGCCGCACCGCCAAGGGATGGATCGAGCGGCATCGCGCGCATGCCGCTGTGCATCACGAGATCGCGGTCGGCCTGGAAGCGCGTGGCGAGCGCCCAATCCATCTGTTCGTCGGAGAAGATATCGATGTCGGGATCGACCACGAATACGTGCTTGACGTTGGCCAGCGAGGCGAACACGGCGGCGATCGCGTTGCGCGCTTCGCCTGGCACGCGCTGTTGCATCGCGACGCGCACGTTGAACATGCCACCCGTTGCCGGGCTCGCATAAACAGCCCTGATTTCGCGCACGGCCGTTTCGAGCGCACGCCATACGGTCACTTCTGTACGCAGTGCAGCGAGTTGAGCCGTATCGGTCCGCGCCATCGTGCGGCCGCCGATCGTGCACGTCTGGAACACCGCGTCCTTGCGATGCGTGATGGCCGTCAGATGAAATACCGGGTTCGTCTTGATGCCGCCGTAGTAGCCGAGGAATTCGCCATACGGTCCTTCGGGCTCCGCGTGGCCACGCTCGTCGAGATAGCCTTCAAGGATGAACTCCGCGTCGGCGGGTACGAGCAGATCGTTGGTGACGCATTTGACGACGCCCATCGGCGCGCCTCGCAATGCCGCAACGAGTTCCAGTTCGTCGGCGGGAATGCGCATTGTCGCGCCGACGTGGTCGATGGGATGCGTGCCGACAGCGAATGCGATCGGCAGGCGCTCGCCACGCTTCGAATGCGCCATCGAGATCGCGCGCAGATCGGACGGCGCAACGAGGTCGATTCCCGCGATACGGCGCCCGCGCAGCATCAGCCGGCGAATGCCGACATTGGTCCAACCGGTGTCGGGATCGACCGCGAAGTCGATCGACGCCGAAATATACGGCGCGCCGTCCAGATCGTGCTGCAGATGCACGGGCAGCGCCGTGAAATCGCAAGCGTCGTCCGTTAGCACGACCTGCTGCACGGGAGCCTGTTCGCGGCTCACCTCGACGAGCTTGCCTTTCGCGCGCAGACGGTCGCGCACGACTTCGAGCAGTCGGTCAGGCGTGGTGTCGAATGCTTTGGCGAGGCGCGAACGGCTCGCGGCAACGCTGCCTGCAAGCGATACGCTGCCGCCTGCCGGTTGTGCGAACCAGACAGCGCGCGGGTTGCCTTCCATGATGGCGGCGACGTCGGCGAGATCGACGGGCTCGTCACGGCGTTCGAGTTCCGTTTCGTCGAGCGACTCCAGAAAGCGCCGCAGGCGGAAACGCTCGAGGTCGGGTAGTTCCGCGCCTTGCGCGGCTGACGGGATGGTGGTCCTGGGTCTCAATGTAGTGTCCTTGTGCGGAGAGGGCGTCGGGCTCTCAGAAGCGCGCTGACAGCGCAGTCGCTGCAAGGTGCGCGGCAAAACCGCTCGAACCCGCGGCGGGCATCTCTGGAGCGAGTTGCAGAAATTGCTTGACGGCGCGCAGCGTGACCACACTGCAGCCGAGCAGCGTTTCGGTGAGCGCATCGGCTTCGGCTTCGAGTGAGGCGGCGGCAACGACGCGGCTCACGAGACCCGCCACCAGTGCTTCCTGAGCGGAGAGCCGCACGCGGCTCAGCACCATGTGCGCAACCGTCTTGACTGGAACACGTCCGATCAGCGCCGACATGACGAGTGTCGGCGGAATATCGCGTTCCATTTCTGGAATCTGGAAGACCGCGTCGTCGGCGGCGAGCGCGACATCGCAGACACCCGCAAGCGCGCAGCCCACGCCGATCGCCTCGCCGCGCACCACGGACAGTACGGGCACGCGCACGGCCTTCAACGCATCGTAGAGCGCGAGCGGCGGCGCCGCGACCACGCGGCGCAGCGTTTCCGCCGACGGCTTCGCGCCGGCGGGCGGCATCGGCGACTGACGTCCTTTGCAGAAATCCTTGCCGCTGCTGATGATGCGCACGAGCTTGGTATCGTCATCGATCGTGGTGACGGCGGCGATGATCGCATCGCTCATCGTCTGGTCGATCAGATTGCCATTCTCGGGCCGGTCGAGCACCACTTCTAGCAACGCGCCTTCACGGCGAATTGCTACGGATTCAGTTGACATGAGCGCCTCCTTGCGCGCGGTTAATGTATTCCCAGACGATCTTCGGCGTGGCCGGCATCGCGAGTTCGTCGCTACCGTACTCACGGAGCGCGTCCGCGAGTGCGTTGAAGATGGTGGCCGTGGCGGGCGTGATGCCGCTTTCTCCGCCGCCTTTTACACGTAACGGATTGCCGTGCGTCGGATCTTCCGTCAACTCGACATTGAGAGGCGGAATCACGCCAGCGCGCGGCATGCCGTAGTCCATGTAAGAGCCGGTCAGTACCTGTCCCGTGTCTCGGTCCACATAGAAGCCTTCGGACAGCGCCTGGCCGATCCCCTGCGCGAGTCCGCCGTGCACCTGGCCCTCGACGATCAGCGGATTGATCGGCTGGCCCACGTCGTCGACAGATGTGTAGTTCACGCGTTCCACGGCACCCGTGTCGGGGTCGACCTCGAGTTCGCAGACGGCCGCGCCTGTCGGGTGCGCGGGCACGCGGGTGCTGACTTCCGCGTACGCGTGCAGCCTCTTCGTCGACGGGTCGCCCGGCAGCCCGTCCTTCGAGGCGTGCAGCGCGATCTCGGCAAGACTGATCCGCAGGCCGCGAGCCGCCGCCGTGAATTGCGCGTCGGCGAATTCGACGCCGGCGGGGTCCACATCGAACAGCGCCGCGGCCACGCGCTTGCCGGTTGCGATGATCTGGTTCGCGGTATCGACGAGCAGCATGCCGCCCAATCGCATCGTGCGATCGGAATGGCTGCCGCCACCGACGCTCACGAAGGCGGTGTCGCCCGTGCGCAGCTTTACGGCTTCCATCGGCACGCCGAGGTGATGCGCGATCACCTGCGCAAACGTGGTCTCGTGCCCCTGGCCTGTCGATTGGGTTCCGGACACGATATCGACGCTGCCATCCGCGCGTACCGTCAGTTCGATGCGCTCGCGCGGCGCGCCGACCGGTGACTCGATGTAGTTCGCAAGGCCGATACCGCGCAGCCGCCCGTTCGCGCGGGACTGCGCACGGCGCTCCTCGAAGCTGTCCCATTGCGCGAGTGTCAGTGCGCGCGCCATGTTGCGCGCGAAGTCGCCGCTGTCGTACGTAAGGCCCATCGGACTGCGGTAGGGGAGTTTGTCGTGCGGCACGAGATTGCGGCGGCGGATTTCCGCGCGATCGATGCGCAGTTCGGCGGCGGCGAGATCGAGCATGCGTTCGATCACGTGCGTCGCCTCGGGACGGCCCGCGCCGCGATAAGGCGCCGTCGGCACCGTGTTGGTCAACACCGCACTCACATGCACGGCGGCCACGGGCACATCGTAGACGGTCGTCATGATGCGCGTGCCGTTCGACATCGGCACATAGGAGACCGTGTGTGCGCCGACGTTGCCGATCCACTCGTTGTCGATGGCGAGAATGCGGCCATATTTCGAAAAGCCGATCGTCGAGCGGATGATTGCATCGCGCCCCTGATAATCCGAAAGGAACGCTTCGCTGCGATCGCTCGTCCATTTCACAGGCTGGCCGATGCGGCGCGCGGCCCACACGACGGCAAGCTGCTCGACATAGATGAACGAACGCGGACCGAAGCCGCCGCCCGTGTCCGGACACACGACGCGCACGCGCGCCGGCGGCACCTTCAGCGCGGCGGCGAGGCACAGTTGCTGGCGCACGGCGCCCTGGCTGCCGGAGATCAGCGTGTAGGCATCCGTGGCCGGGTCGTAAGCACCGATCGCACTGCGCGGTTCCATCTGGCAGTTGACGAGCCGGCTGTTGTGAAACTCGCGGCGCACGACGTGATCGGCCTGGCCGATGATCCTGCGTGCCGCTTCGCGATCGCCGATCTGCGTCTGGAAACAGAGATTGCCGGGCGCGCCGTCCCACAGTTGCGGCGCATCGGGCTGCATCGCATCACTGCCGTTGATGACGGCTTCGAGCGTGTCGTAATCGACCTCGATCAGTTCCGTCGCGTTGCGCGCCTGCAGCGGGGTATCCGCGATCACCATGGCGATCGCTTCGCCTACGTACCGCACGCGATCGATCGGCAGCGGGATATGAAACTGGTTAAAGATGGAACCCGTCAGCGACGTGAGGAAGGCTTTCTTCGTCGCGTCGACCGCATCAACGGGGTTCGGCACATGGTCGACGCCCTGGAAGCCGTCGTCGAGATAATCCTGGCCGATCAGCACCGCGACCACGCCGGGCGCCTCGCGCGCAGCGCTAATGTCGATCGAACGCAACACGGCGTGCGCATGCGGGGAGCGCAAAAACGCCGCGTGCAACTGTCCGTCGACGTGAA
Organism: Paraburkholderia sp. RL18-085-BIA-A; assembly: GCF_046027075.1. Lineage (NCBI taxonomy): Bacteria > Pseudomonadati > Pseudomonadota > Betaproteobacteria > Burkholderiales > Burkholderiaceae > Paraburkholderia > Paraburkholderia sp. RL18-085-BIA-A. The sequence goes on from NZ_JARESU010000138.1 coordinate 6,969, forward strand.
TGTCGTCTGTGTACTGGCCGTTGCCGGTGACGAAGCGCTGGTCTTCAATGCGAGGTATCGGTTTGCCGATCATGACGCGTGCACCTCCGTCCGGGCGAACGGCGCATCGGGGTACATCTCGCGCGCCGCGTGGCGAACCGCCTCGATAATGTTCACATAACCCGTACAACGGCAGATATTGCCTTCGAGCGCGTGACTGATGCTCGCCTGGTCGAGTGCCGGCTCCTGACGTAGATAGAACGCGCTCGCCATGATCATGCCCGGTGTGCAGAAGCCGCACTGCAAGCCGTGGCATTGAACGAAGGCATTCTGTACGGGGTGCAGCTTGCCGCCGCACGTCGCATTGAGACCTTCCACCGTGACGACCTGCCCACCGCTCGCCTGGGCGGCGAGCACGGTGCAGGACTTGACCGCATGACCGTCGAGATGGACCGTGCACGCGCCACACTGGCTCGTATCGCAACCGACGTGCGTGCCCGTAAGACGCAAGTGCTCGCGCAAGAATTCGACCAGCAGCGTGTTATCGGGGACGTCGCGCCTGACTTCCGCGCCGTTCACCTGCAATTGGACTTCAACCATGATTCACCTGTGTTTCCTGTTCTTGCGGCACGCTCATTGCCCGGCGGTCTGGCTGGCAGCGCTCAGCGTCGCGTTGAAGCGTTTGAAGAACTCGGCGGCGAGCTTGTTCGCCACGGAGGTTACCAGGCGCGAGCCGATCTGAGCGAGCTTGCCGCCGACCTGCGCTTCAGCCACGTAGGTAAGCAGCGTGCCGTCTTCGGCATCGGCGAGCGTCACGGTCGCAGTCATCTTGCCGAAGCCCGCGATGCCGCCTTCGCCCTGGCCGACGATCCGATAGCCGTTCGGCGCGTCGCGATCGGACAATTCGAGCGTACCCTTGAAGCGCGCTTTCACGGGCCCCACGGAGGCCACCACGACTGCCTTGTACTGGTCTTCGCTTTCAGCCTCGAATGACTCGCACCCAGGAATGCATTCCTGCAGTACTGCTGCGTCGTTGAGTCCTTGCCATACGTGTTCGCGCGATGCCGCGATGGTTTGCGATCCGGTGAATTCCATCCTTGTCTCCTCAATGAGCGGGCGCCGTTACGACGCGATCAGCGCCTGCAATGCGCGGCGGGTGTAAGTTTCGATCAGATGTGCGCGGTACGACGCGGACGCATTGTCGTCGTCGGGCAGCGTATTGCTGTCAATGCACAGCGACGCGAGCGCCGCGTGCGAAAGGTTCTGCTGCAACGCGGTTTCCGCATCGAACCAGCGGAACACCGACGCGCCCGCGCCCGTCACGGCCACGCGGATTGCATCTTCGTACTGCGCGATGAGTACTCCGGTCACGGCATACCCGGACGCCGGATGCCGGTACTTCGCATAGGCGGCCCGCCGCGGAACCGCAAACTCGATTGCAATGACGAGCTCGTCCGCGTCGAGCGCGGTCTCGAACGTGTCGATGAAGAAGTCGTCGGCGGGAATGCGTCGTTGCGACGACGTGACGACGTGCGCGTTCAGACCGAGCACGGCGGCGGGGTAGTCGGCCGCGGGATCGTTGTTGGCGACCGAACCACCCATCGTGCCGCGGTTGCGCACCTGCGGATCGGCGATCAGGCTCGCCAGATGGGCGAGCGCCGGAATTGCGTCGCGCACGACGCTTGATGCCGCAACTTCGGCGTGCTTCGTCAGTGCGCCAATGCGCAAGGTGTCGCCGCGCACTTCGATGCCGCGCAGTGCGTCGATTCGCGTGAGATCGATCAGATGCGACGGCGCTGCGAGGCGCTGCTTGAGTGTGGGAATCAGGGTCATGCCGCCCGACAGCGGCCGCGCTTCCTCATGCTCGCGCAGCCAGCCAACAGCTTCGGCAAGCGACGCAGCGCGCAGATACGTGGTCTCGTACATTGTGTCTCCTGCAGCATGCCCGTCGTCCTTGCGCGCATGCCTGATTGCCGCATTGCGGTCTGTTAGGGCTCGGAGAGCCAGTTCTCCAGTGCTGTGGCAAGCGCCACCGGCACTTCGTTCATCGCATAGTGTCCCGCGTTGGGTAACGTTTCCAACGCGGCATTGGGATACCACTTCAGCCAGGTGCGCATCGTCAGGTCCGCGGTGATGGCCGGATCGTGTTCGCCCACGAACAGCTTCACCGGCGTCGGGTTGCCTTCAACCTGCGCGGCAAAGTCGCCCGTTGCCCAGTGCGGTAGATAGGCCGCGAATGCTTCGCGCCGCGATTCGCGCTGCGATTGCAGGGCGAGATGGGCGCTCCATCGCGCGGCGAGCCGGCTGCCCGTCGAAAAGTGAATGATGCCTGCGCGCTTCGTCACGTCGTCGATTGCAGCGGAAAACATCGCGAGACGCGTGGCGTCCATTTGCGAACCACACGCGGGCACGGCCGATACGCCCGCCATCTTCACGATGCGTTGCGGCGCGGTGATGAGTACGCGTTGCATCGCCATGCCGCCCATCGAATGGCCGATCAGGCTGAAGCGCTGCCAGTCGAGACGATCGGCGAGCGCGAGCACGTCGCTCGCCACTTCATCAAACGTAAACGCGCCGTCGATCTCGCGCGAAAGCCCGTAGCCGCGATAGTCGAAGAACGCATAGCTGAAGCGTTCGGGATCGAGCGCGGGCGCGAGCGCGCTCCAGTCGGCCGAGCTGCCGAACCAGCCGTTCAGCCCGATCACCTTATGCGGACCGTCTCCGAACTGCGTGAAGCCGTTGAGTGTCGTCATGATTCAGTGCTCTGCGTGCGTGAGCGCGTTTGACGCTTGCGGGTATGGCAACGCTGGCGCGATGCGTCCGCGGCATTCGCCGAAGCCGATCGACACGGCACCGGGCGCGCTCGCGCGTGCGCTCAGCACGATCTCGTCGCCGTCTTCGAGCGCGACGCGTGATTCGCCGCCCGGCAGCGCGAGCGGCTTCTTGCCCGCTTCGCTCAGTTCGGTCAGGCATGCGCGCGATTCATCGCTCGCACCCGAAATCGTGCCGCTGCCAAGCAAGTCACCCGTGCGCAGATTGCAGCCGTTGCTCGTGTGATGCGCGACCATCTGCGCAAATGTCCAATACAGATTGTCCAACCGGGTATGCGTGATCCGCGCCGGCTCGATGCGGTCATTGCGCATCGCAGCCGTTGACAGATGCGCGAACAGCTCCAGATTCAGGCCGCCGCTTTGCTGGTCTTCCGCGCCGCAAAGATGCGGCAGGAGGGCGGGGTCGTCCGCTGTGCGTCGCGGCGCTGCCTTGCGAAACGGCGCGAGCGCTTCCTCGGAGACGATCCACGGCGATACGCTGGAGTGGAAACTTTTTCCGAGGAACGGTCCAAGCACCTGTTCGAACCATTGAATGCTCTTGGCCGACCAGTCGTTGAGCAGGCAATAACCGAAAATATGCGCGCGCGCATTGTCGATCGAAACGGCTTGCGTCAGCTCGTTGCCGCGCCCGATCACCGCAGCAAGTTCCAGTTCGAAATCGAGCATCGGTGCGGGCCCGAAGCGCACGTTGCCATCCGCGTCGCGATACTGGCCGTATGGGCGCCGCACGTGGCCGCCACTGGCGCGCAGCGATGAAGCGCGGCCATGGTATGCGATCGGCAGCGACTTGAATGCGGGCGGAAGCGGATCGGTCAGGCCCTTGTAACGGCCGTGGCGCTCGGTGTGATGCAGCGACGTCAGGAAGTCCGTGTAGTCGCCGATCGTGCAGGGCAACGCCAATGCCACATCGGTCATGCGCGGCAGCACGGCATCGATCGACGATTCGAGGCGCGAACGCGCGGGCGCGTCGTGCTTCAGCAGGTCCGACAATGCGGCGCGCAAAGCGCTCACATGGCGAGCGTCCAGCGCCATCAACGCGTTGAGCGTGCCGTCGCTGGCAGACGCGCAGGCGAGCGCCGCGTTGCCGTCGAGCAGCACCATTTGATGCAGCGTGCGCAGATCGACGATGCGATCGCCGATCGCCACACCGGTACGCAATTCGCCGTCGCGAACAAAAGTGCCGAACGGCAGATTTTGAACGGGGAAATCCGCGTTACTGGCGTTCGCTGATTCGATCCAGCTGCGCCGCGCCGGGTCGTGCGTGAAATTGAGTGCACTCATGCGGGGCGTGTCTCCGATACTGCCTTGTTTTTTTCAGCGGTCCAGGCGTCGAGCGCCGGCCGAGCACGCATTTTATAACCTGCGAGTTCCTCGGCGGGTGCAACGGGCACCGTTAGTTCGACGCGCAATCCGTTCGGGTCAAAAAAGTAGATCGAGCGAACGAAGTGATGGTCGGTCACGCCAAGCACTTCGATTGCATTGTCGATCAGGCGCGCTTTCGTCGATTCGAGCTGCTCGAGCGTTTCGAGCCGCAGTGCGATGTGATTGACCCAGGCAGGCGTGTTCGCTGAGGGAAGTGCGGCCGTGGAGTCGCCGAGATCGAAGAAGGCGATGTTCGAGCCGTCGGCCATTTCGAAGAACAGGTGCACGTACGGGCAATATTCACCCGTGCTCGGCACGCAGTCCAGCCGGATCACATGAACCAGCGGCAGACCGAGAATGTCCTCATAGAAGTGACGCGTTTCTTCGGCGTCGCGGCAGCGCCACGCAAAATGATGCAGGCCTAGCACGGGCGCCGGGCGGGTATGAGCGATGGACACAGTGTCTCCTTTGTCGACCAGAGTTAGTGCTTTAGCGCTTACTCTGGTCCCATGCAGTCTTATCGCGGTCGACCAGAGTTAGTGCTTTAGCGCTTACTCTGATCCCATGCAAGATAGTTGCTCTATTGCTGAGTCGTACGGGGCGCAGTCGAACGCGGCGCCTGTTCGGGTCAAACCTCGATCGTGTCGACGTTGTATTCGAACAGCCAGTTGTAGCGCTCCTTCACGCGTTCCTCGCTCCATTCACGGTCCACATATGCTGCCGCGCCTTCCGCATGGGCAAGCTGCGGATTGTGAAAGCGGGTCGCATTGGCCGCCGACCCGCGCACGACTTTCGCAGTGCGCTCGAGCCGCAACGCCTCGTAGCGTTGCAGTGCCCGGGGCACATCATGCGCATAGCGTTCAAGGCAGCGCGCGAGCAGATAGCCGTCCTCGATGGCCATACCGGCGCCCTGCGCGAGAAACGGCAGAGTGGGGTGGCACGCATCGCCCAGCAGCGTCGCGTGGCCGTGGCTCCATCGGCTCATCGGTTCACGGACCATCAGCGCCCACTTGTACGGGATATCGATTGCGGAGATCAGGGTGCGCACATCTTCGTGCCAACCTTCAAAGTCGGCGAGACATTCTTCGAGCGTCCCACGTTCGGACCATGATTCGACCTGCCAGCCGGACTTCTCGACGGCGCCGACGAAGTTGATCAACCCGTTGCCGCGTAGCGGATAGTGGATGACGTGCGCGCCCGGGCCGACCCAGTTCGCGCCGTATGCTGTGCGCAAATGCGCGGGCACTCTGCTCGCGTCGATCACGCCGCGCCATGCCATCACGCCGGAAAACACGGGCTCGTCGGGACCGAACAGCGCGCGCCGCACGCGCGAATGCACACCGTCCGCGCCGATCAGGAGATCGCCTTCGCACGTTTCGCCGCTGGCCGCCTGCACGAGCACCTTGCCGTTCTGCTGCGAAAGGCTTTCCACCTTGTGATTCAGGCGGATGGCGTCGGGTTTGATCGCACGCACCGCATCGGCAAGCTTCTGGTGCAGGTCGGCGCGATGCAGCGTGAAGTAGGGATACCCGTAGCTTTCCCGCGATTGTGCGCCGAGATCGAACAGACGCCAGCTTTGGCCAGTGTTCCACAGACGCACGCGCTTGCCGAGCGGCTCGCATGCGAGGCCCTGGAGCGCGTCGCCCACGCCGAGCTGATACAGCACACGCGTTGCGTTCGGACTTAACTGTACGCCGGCGCCGATTTCCTTGAGTTCCTGGGCCTGTTCGAACACCGTGACATCGAAACCCTTTTTCAATAACGCGGCTGCAGCCGTCAATCCGCCGATACCGGCGCCAGCAATAACTATCTTCATTCGACGATTCGACCTCTTCGTAATGAGCGTTTTTATCGATGTTGCTTATCAATCAATCGATAATATTTGTCAGTGGTAAACCCGGTGAAATCGGGAATCACTTTAATTCAGCGAATCACGCGAAAGAAGCAAATTAATCTGAATGAATCATCACTGAAATTTGATAATTCGCGGAGCCCTGCGATAAACCCTTGATCGCCCGAATGAAAAAGGTAATTGAACGCTCACATGCCCCAGCGCTGCACCGTCGCGGTATCGAGCCCGAACAGGTCGAGCACGCGCCCGAGCGTGTGGTCGACCATGTCGGTCAGCGACTCGGGGTTCGCGTAGAACGCGGGCACGGGCGGATAGACGATAGCGCCTGCTTCCGTCACGGCCGTCATGCTGCGCAGGTGGCCAAGATGCAGCGGTGTTTCGCGCACCATCAGCACGAGACGACGGCGCTCCTTCAGCGTGACGTCGGCGGCGCGCGAGAGCAGGCCGCTTGTCATGCCGGTGGAAATTTCCGACAAAGTCTTGATGGAACAGGGCGCGACGATCATGCCCATCATGGGAAACGAGCCGCTCGAAATCGACGCACCGATATCGGTGTTCGAGTGGCAAACGCTGGCCATCGCGCGGATGTCGGCGACGTTGTAGTCCGATTCGTGAGCCAGCGTCACTTGCGCCGATCGGCTCATCACGAGGTGGGTTTCGATTTCGAGCTTGCACAGCAGTTGCAGCAGCCGCACGCCGTAGATGACGCCCGACGCGCCGCTGATACCGACCACCATGCGCCGCGGCGGCATGCCTCTCATATCCATACGATTCTCCTGAACGCAAATCTGTAATCTCGACGCGGCGGATGTTAGCACCCGGTTTCAGCTAATAGAAGCGTGGACGCCTATTAATCACGTTCGCCTGGTGTTTTTACCGATCATTAAAGACTTTGTTCGTTTTGTTCGATGAATTGATAAATAATTCACGATTCAAAACCCGAAATGCATTGGCTACACTCTCGCCAACATCTGGCAGAAGACAGGGGCCGCGCAGCGGATTCACCTGCACACACGCCACGTGGGGATCGGCCGGCATACACGCGGCCGGCGACAATAAGGACATTGGAGACATTTGTTGAAAACGACGAGTCTGTTGTTCGGCAGCTGTGCGTTCGTGTTGGGATGCCCCGCGTTCGCGCAGTCATCCGTGACGCTCTATGGCAGCGTCGACGTGGGTATCGATTTCGTTTCGAACTCGCGCGGAGCGCATCTGTATCAGCAATCGGCGGGCAAGCGCACACCCGATCGCTTCGGCTTTCTGATCAAGGAGGACATTGGTGGCGGCAACACGGTGTTTGCGCGGCTCGAATCGGGTTTCCTGACTAGCACCGGCGCGCAGATCAATCCGACGAGCTTCTTTAACCGCGACGCGTACGTCGGCATCGCGAACGACCGCTTTGGTTCGCTGAGCCTTGGCCACATTCCGGACTACGTGTACCAATACGTGGGCGGGTTGAACAACTCGGTGCCGGGCATCTCGTCGTTCTATACGGTTGGCAATCTGGATGGACTTGCGAACACGAGGGCGTTCGACAACTCGGTGAGTTACGAAACGATCAATTACCGCGGCTTCCAGGCCGGCGCGATGAACAGCTTTGGCAACCAGACGAACTTCAGCGAGGGGCGTCAGTACAGTCTCGGTGCACGGTACGAGAACAGCGTGGTGAAACTGGGTGCCGCGTATTCGATGTCGCACAACCGCACGGCCGATCTGTTCGGTATCTTCGGCGTGACCTCGGTACTCGGCCAGACGCTCAAGCAGGGCACCCTGTTCAACGCCGAGCGCTACAGCACGATTGCGCTCGGCGGCTCCGTTTCTGTCGGCGATTTTATCCCGCACGCAACTTTCACTGATGTGAAGCTCGAAGATTCGCAGGGCTCGGTGACTGAGCGCAACTATCAGGTTGGCGTCAACATTGACCTGAGCGGCGGAAAGCGCTTCTACGTAATGGGTATCTCGTACAACCGGTCGATGTTCGAAGGGCTGACGTACAACCAGTACAACCTCTTTATCACGCACTTCCTGTCCAAGCGCACGCAGATTTACGCTGGCGTCGGCCTGCAGCGCGCGTCGGGCACGAATGCAAAGGCGCAGCAGTTCGGCTATCAGTCGTCGAGTTCGAGCGCACAGACGGTTGGGCGGATCGGTATCAACCAGATGTTTTGACGCGACGCGCTTGCTGCCAAATCGCGGCAGGGCGGCGAAGCAGACATGAATCACGGAGCGCGGGCTTCGGGCATAAGGGGCTGCGCGGTAGGGCTTTATTCAGCTATTTCGATTTGATCATCGAGATTTTTTGATTCTGTCGCTCGCTGGCGGGCCGTATATTGAGGCTCCCGGCGATGGCGCCAACGGAAGTAGAACAGGGATGGCGGCGCGCGGCAGACTCGTGTCGCCGCCTGATCGGCACATTGGGACGCACATGCAAGCAGACCGTACATTCAACATCTCGACACTGATAGAAGAACAAAAGACAGGACGTTTCGCCATCGGCTTGCTGTTCTGGTGCTTCCTGATCATGCTGATGGACGGCTACGATCAGACGGCGGTCTCCTTCGCTGCACCGGCCATCGTCAAGGAGTGGCATGTCGCGCGCGGCGGCTTCGGGGCGGTATTCGGAGCGGGGCTATTCGGAACGCTGATCGGCTCGTTTATCTTCGGCTATCTCGGCGACCGCTTTGGCCGCAAGCGTGCCATCGTGTCGGGCAGTCTGTTCTTCGGTCTGCTCACGCTTCTGTCCGTCTGGGCGACTTCGCTGCACGAACTGATGCTGCTGCGTTTTATTGCCGGTCTCGGCATGGGCGGTGTGGTGCCCAATTCGGTCGCGCTGGTCGCCGAATACGCACCAAAACGGTTGCGCGCCACATGGGTGACCCTGATGTTCTCCGGTTTTTCTATCGGCGCGGGCTCGGGTGGTTTGGTTTCGTCCGCTCTGATTCATCGCTACGGCTGGCCCGTAATGTTCGCCGCGGGCGGTATCGGCTCGCTCGCGGTCGCGCTTCTGTTGATAGTGACGCTGCCGGAATCAGCAAAGCTGCTGGTTGTGCGTCAACGCAGCGTCGAAACAGTGCGCAGGCTCGTTGCGCGCCTGCGTCCCGACCTTGCGCTTCCAGCCGACGCGCAGTTCGTGCCCGGCGAATTGCAGGAAAAGAAGCGTTTCGTGCTCAGGCTGATTTTCTCCGACGGCCTGCGTGCGATCACGCCGCTGCTATGGATCGTCTTCATCGTCAATTCGATGGCACTGTACTTTCTGCAGAACTGGTTGCCGATCTTGATGGAAGGCGTTGGCATCAGTCCGCAGAGCGCCGGTCTCATCACGACAATGTTCTCGGTGGGCGGCGTACTCGGCGGACTGATCCTGTGCCGGTTTGTCGATCGTCACGGCGTGCTGGCAATCATCTCCTTGCCAGCAATCGGGTGCCCCGTCGTCGCTTTCCTCGGACATGGCATGTCCGAGGCGTGGCTGATGTTTGCCGTGTTTGCAACCGGCTTCTGCGTGGTCGGCGCGCAATATGGGTTGTACGCTGTCGCGGGCATGATCTACCCCACGTCGTTCCGCTCTGCGGGGGTGGGCAGTGCAATCTCGGTCGGCAAGATCGGCTCGGTGTCGGGTCCCGTGATCGGCGGAATTCTGCTGTCGATGCATCTGCCCTTTGCGCAGATGTTCTACGCGGCGTCCGGGCTTTTCCTTGTCGCGACGATCTTCTCGACCGTGCTCGCCGTGCTGTATAGAGCGCGATTCGGCGAACAGCACAAAATGGAAGACGCTCGCGTCAAGGAAATGCGTTCGGCGCTGGGCGATTCCTGATCGCCGGGCATCGATTTGCACGGACTTCCGATGACCGCGCCGCACGATACGCCTGCATAAATCAATCGACGGGCTTCTGGAGAAGCGCGCGGTTGCCCGCTGTAAAGGAGACCTGATGAGCCAGTACTTTGCACGCAAGACGGCGTGTGTCACGGGTTTCGAGCCTAATCCACCACGTCCGGCCAACGCTTTCACGGGACACCCGCGATGAATGCCCTCTCACAGACCGTTCCACAGACCGCTCACGCTATCGACGTGACGGCACTCATCGAGCGGCAAAAATTGCGCGGTTTTTCATTGAGCCTGATTGCATGGTGTTTTCTGATCGTGCTGATCGACGGCTACGATCAGGTCGCCGCTGCGTATGCGGCGCCCACGCTGATCCGCGCGTGGCACGTGAACGCTGCTGAATTTGGCCATGTATTCGGATACGGCCTGTTTGGCGTGCTGGTGGGGTCGTTGCTGCTCGGCTTTATGGGCGATCGCATCGGACGGCGTTTAACGATCATTTATGGTGCGCTATGGTTCGGCATCCTGACCTTTGTGTGCAGTTTGGCGACGTCGCTGGATCAATTGACCGTGCTTCGTTTTCTGGCCGGAATCGGGATGGGCGGCGTGGTGCCCAATACCGTCGCGCTGGTTTCCGAATACGCTCCGAAGGCACGTCGCGCGACGTGGATCACCCTGATGTTTTCGGGCTTCTCGATAGGTGCCGGCGGTGGCGGCGCGATCGCGTCGTGGTTGCTGCCGCGCTTCGGCTGGCCGATTCTTTTCGAGGTCGGCGGAGTGGCGGCCGTCGCGGTCGCCGTTGCGTCGTTCGCCGTGTTGCCGGAGTCCGTTCGCTTCCTGATTCTCAATGAGCGCGCCCCGCTAGAGATAGCCCGTATCGTGCGCCGCCTGGGTTCGGACGTCGCTGAAAATCTGCGGGCTACGCGCTATGTCGTCGACGACGAACAACGAATTCGGGCAACGCCTCTCGCGTTGTTCAGCAACGGCCTTGTCCGTGTGACGCCTTTGCTGTGGGCGCTTTTCATCCTGAATTCGCTTGCGCTGCATTTCCTGCAGAACTGGCTTCCGATCCTGTTCAGCATGAGTGCACTGCCGTCGGCCGAGGCGGCGAAAGCCGCCATGATGTTTCCGGTCGGCGGCACGGTCGGCGCGCTCGCACTGAGCCGCTGCGTGGACCGCTACGGCGTCGCCGTGATCTTGTTGCTCGCGTTGCTCGGCCTTCCTGTTTGCGTGTCGCTTGGAATGCCGATGCCCGCCGTCTGGCTGTATGCCGCGTCGTTCGTGAGCGGCGTATGTGTAATCGGCAGCCAGTTCGCGCTCTATGCGGTGGCCGGCATGCTGTATCCGACCATGTTGCGTTCGGCCGGAGTCGGGGCGGCGATCGGCGTCGGCAAACTTGGATCGGTAATCGGCTCCGTGCTCGGTGGGGTGCTGCTGGCGATGAATCTGCCGGTTGCGAACCTTTTCACGAACGTGTCGAGCGTTTTCGTGTTCATCGCTCTGCTGTCGGTTTGGCTGGGCTGGAACCGGCGGCGCGAGGCATGCCAGTCGATGGCATGACTGGAACGCCGTTCGCTTCAGCGCAAGCCGGCACATCAACGCGGGGCGTCGCGCGTGGCCCTCGCCAGAACCTATTCCAATGAGGCAGACACTCTACGACAAGATTTTCGACGCTCATGTCGTGCGCACGGAGGCGGACCGCACGACGTTGCTGTATGTCGACCGGCATCTGCTGAACGAGGTGACCAGTCCGCAGGCCTTCGAGTCGCTGCGGATGCAGGGGCGACCCATACGGCGTCCGCAGGCGAACCTCGCCGTGGCTGACCATAATGTGCCGACCACTGCTCGTGGCGATGGGATTGCCGACCCTGTGTCGAAGATTCAGGTCGATGCGCTGCGCGACAACTGCGAGCGCAGTGACATCGTGCACTACGGGATGGACGACGCGAACCAGGGCATTGTCCACGTGGTTGGGCCGGAACTCGGCAGGACATTGCCAGGTATGGCCATCGTGTGCGGCGACTCGCATACGAGCACGCACGGCGCGCTCGGTGCACTCGCGTTCGGCATCGGCACGTCCGAGATCGAACACGTGCTCGGCACGCAAACATTGATCACGCGGCGTTGCCGGACAATGCGTGTAACGGTGAACGGCACCCGTTCGTGCGCTCATAGCATTGTCTGCCAAGGCAAAGTCGTAGATTTGGTATAAAACTTGTTCCTGCTGGGGTTATCGTCCTTTCCGTGCGAATTGTGGTGGTAGTCGCGCGCAGAGGGCCTTGCCGCAAGGCTCGGCAATTCGGCGGCTTTCGCACAATCGGCGGCTCAGCAAGCCATTGATTAATATGGTTTTTAAGACAAAACCGCCAGAATTGCACGGAAAGGACGATTACCCCAAACTGGAATGGAGGCTACAGGGTTGACTACGGCCGAACGCGCCAGGCGATTGTCTGCCCAATTCAGGCCATTGACGCGCGCGTTGTGCTTGACCGGCGTAAATTGCCGGCCCGCGGTTGATCAGTAAGCGCCGAACAGCCTGTAGAGTGCGGAAAGAATCCGGCTCTGTTCGGATTTGAGCGTCCCGGTCGGGGGACCAAGATCGCTGGTTCTGATCGCGCCGAGGAACGGCGTTTCCAGTATGAACTTTTCGCCACCGATTTCGATGATCGGAGCCAAATCCTGTGCGACCTTGCTCGATGTGTAATTGCCGGCCACGCGTGTGAGCGGAATAACGATGCGCGAGATCAGACTGCCCAGATGATCGCTCTGCACATCGAGCAGGTATGGCGAGTTCGCCCTGGACCTGGATGACGGATTGTTGTACAGATCAAAACGCGCCATCAAAACATCCGGTGTTCAGCAAGCGGCAGGCCGTCGCGCTCGATGCGTGCGTTCATTTCGGCAATGAAGCCTGCGTGCTGGGCCGCCCACGCGCGCGCTTCGGCCTCGTGAACTTCCTCGCGCAGACCCCGTTCGCTCGCACGCGAGACGTTGACGTCCAGTTCTTTCGCGCGCTCAAGCAGGTCAGATGGCAACGACACGTTGGTAGGCTTGCGGGTAGCTTTCCGCGCCGGTTGAGACAGGGACGGTTCGCCAGCCTGCCGATTTTGCGTGGAAATCATGTGCAGCTCCTATGCGCATAAAACATGTGCATGATATCGCACAACCCTGCGTGAGCGGAGCGCTGGTCGAAATAACTGGATCCAGAATATAATTTGACATAATGTT
>NZ_JARESU010000139.1:0-19924 GCF_046027075.1 Paraburkholderia sp. RL18-085-BIA-A
AGCCATACTCACAAGAGAAACACCGGGGTTCCGATGGTCTACCACGGCTGCCGAATGGCTGGAGGACGTCAACCAGGTCAACGCGTCCCCGTGGCCCTTAATAGCTGGCAACGTTTGTCGCCGATACGCGGAGCAGTACCCGCTCGACATTACTGGCTCCTCCCACGCATTTCTGCAAAGACTCGAAATGTCTAGAGCGCCAACGCTGGGCAACGTGCGCGGGGCAGCGTTCGAATTGCAGTGTCAAGAGATTATTGATCGGTCACCTTGGGCACCCCCGCCAGCCATTAGGGAACTTCGCGGGCGACCACTTCGGCGTGCCGGCCAAAGACTCACGGACATCGATGCTTTGGCAGCAAGGGACGGAGTACTATTGATTGTTTCATGCAAGAGCAGGATCTACGACCGTGAATACGACCGGGGTACTTACCGTGTCGTCCAGAATGAGCGATCCAGTATTGACGAAGCAGTGACGCAATGGAATTCGGTTGTAGAAGGACTCAATCGTGAACCTACCGGCGACAACTTCGACTTTTCAGCCTTCAAAGAGATTGTCGGTGTCGTATGCACGCCTTTCCCCGTTTATACCAGCAGCCAACAGAGCTTGAGATTTGTCAGGGAAGGACTGCGAGCGAGTTGCTCCGCGCACGAATTGCGGGACTGGTTGCAATAGCGGTCAGCAACTACGGCGAATATAACTGACGCGAGTCCGCCCTGCCGCATGAACGGGTAGTTGGGTTACCTGCTTTTGAATCGCGGGCTTCTCAGGATCATGGGGAGTCTCTTCCGGCGTGGCAGACCTGCTTACAAGTCGGCGTAACTGATCAGTTCATCCTGATCCTGGCCATCTCGTCATGTGTGGCCGCAGCGGCAGCGCGGAGGCGCTGCAATGCATCGCGAACAGCGTGCAGCTCGTTTCTTACGCCGATGGCCGAAACATGTCGACACACGCAGCCATGGCACGAGAACATCCTTCATTTCGCGCGAGTAAGACCGGTTGATTCTGAGGCTTCGTTATGGGCTAGCAATGCACAACGTGTAGCCGCAACGCACCATCAATGGAATCAAATACTTGCCAAGTTCTGACGACGGTCCGTCAAACTCCGTATCGTCGTTGCAGCACATCCTTATCCAGCAAGGCTTTGCCGTTCAAAACGTGCCGATCAGGTCGGTCCGATCGGCAGCTGCCACGACATGGCCGTACCCGTCGCCATGCCTATAGGGTTCGGCGCGGGAGCGTCGATGCGCCGGCAAGATCCGTCTCGTCGTCGCCACCTGCGGATGCTAAAGTCCTTGCAGCCGCCGGCTTTCAACGAAAAGAAGGGGACCGTCATGCCAAACAGAACCTCCCTGCTCCAGCGCGCGGCAGCCGCCGCTGCTTTCTTTGTGCTGATCGCGAGCCATGTGGCCCGCGCCGAAGATAGCGTCGCGCCGGTTCATCCGGTCGCTCGCGATATTGCCCAGGAAGAGCGCAACCGCGCGCTAGTCGTGAACTTCTACGAAGCGGTGTTCAACCGGCACGATCTCAGGACTGCTAGCACCGTGCTCGCACCGAATTACATTCAGCACAACCCGCATGTGCCCACCGGGTCCGCGCCGTTCATCAGCTTCTTTACCGAATACTTCAAGCATGCCCCCGATGCCCGTTCGGCCATCGTACGCAGTGCGACCGACGGCGATCTCGTCTTTCTGCATGTTCACTCGACCGGCAACCCGCAAGACCGCGGCAACGCCATCGTGGATATCTTCCGCGTCGAGCACGGCAAGATCGCTGAGCACTGGGATGTGGTTCAACCCGTGCCCGAGCGGTCAGCCAACGACCACACAATGTTCTAGTCGCTCCGGCGAAACACACTGTCTGCCGCGGATCTCGCCTCGCGACAGACAGCGCGCCGCGGTTCAATCGCGGCTGCCGAACACCGCCTCCCCTTCGAACAGCGTTATCACCGTGTCGACCTCGGAGATTCGATGCGGCGCAACCTCGCGCAGATCGCCGCTCAAGACCGCAAGCGATGCCGGCCGTCCCGCCGAAAGACACCCCGCCTGAACGTCGAAACGCAAGCTAAACGCCGAATTCTGCGTATAGCGGCCCGCCTTTTCTGCGTTAGCGTTCTTTATCCAGCCGTGATAGCGGCGTTTGCTTCGTTCGCCAGTGCTGCTCTAGCTGCGGGAGGCGCTCTTGCGCCCACTGCGTACGACGCTCGGTACTGAGCAATTCGACAAATTGTGTCAGGCAACCGTCACGCTTGCACTTAACGACCTTGAGCAGTGTCAAATGACACAAAGTCGTCCGGACCCAAAGACCAGTTTATAAGGCACAGCGAGCAGGGGTATTCGTACTTTTCGTGCAATTTCTGACGGATTGCCCCAAAGCGCCATTCGGCTCACGAATCCGCCCGAAGCCTCGTAAAACGAACGCGGCCACCGCCGCACTCAAATTTTGAGTCGCGAGACCTTGGTTCCCGAGAGCGACACATCTCCCATCAGACCGGCATTGGTCAGCACGATCGCATTGACTGGTGCGGTTGCCGTTGTCGTATCGATCGCACCGTTCGCACCGACCTTCAAGAGCGCGACTGACCCTTCTCCACCGACCGACCAGCCTTTGGAACGGCGAAAGCTGTTGAGCGCATCATGGGTCATAAACAGGAAGATAACGGCCTTCGATTGAGCCCCCGCCTGCAGGCCAAATGACCCGGATACCGTGCTGTAGTAGCCAACGGATTTCCCGCCTACGCGCAATGCGCCTTCGCCGTACTCGCCACCGGCGACGAAGCCAACCTTGATCACCGATGGGAACACGAGCACACCGTTCGCCTTGTCGACCAATTCCCGGGACCCCCTGACGTTCGCGTACAGCTTCGACAGGGTCCCATGGACCTTTGCATCGATCGCCCGCCGCTTCGAATCGTTGGACTCGTTGGCAATGGCATCGCTTACCGCCCCCAGGGAGGCCGTGAGGGTAAGACCCGCGCCAACTAGCATTGCGCCCTTCCGCACAAAACCTCTTCTGTTCATCGCTACCTCCGTCGTTGTTGCATGGGTTACCGGGTCGCGGCCTCGTCTTCAGATGACCGGGATCGGTCAGGCATCGGGACCGAACATTACGAAGCGCCGGTACGCCGCTCCAGTTCCGCTGTCGTGCGCTCCAGCTCCTGCACGATCATCGCCTCATCGGGCAACACCGTCTGGTATTCCGCCGCGAGAATCTTGTTCGGCAGGTTGTCCAGCGCGTAGTGTGCTTCGGCCGCACCTTTCTGGGCGCAAAGGATCAGACCGACAGGTGGATTTTCCCCAGGCTTCATCCAGTGCTCGCGCGCGTAGTTCAGATAGAGATGCATCTGCCCGGCGTCCGCGTAGCTGAAGCGGCCGACCTTGAGATCGATGATAACCAGGCATCTCAACCGTCGATGGAAAAACACCAGATCGACCCTGAACCACATGTCGTCGAGTCTCAGGCGGCGCTGCCGGCCGACAAAAGCAAAGTCGTCGCCGAGCTCCAGCAGGAAATCCGCCAGATGCTGGATCAGCGCCTCCTCAAGGTCCGACTCCGAGTACTCGTCCTTGATGTCGAGAAACTCGAGGACGAACGGGTCGCGAATCGCCTCCTCTGGCGTGAGGAGATCACCCGGCTGGACATCAGCGGCTTTCCTGAGGAGAGCCGCCTTGTTACGCGACAGCGCCAGCCGCTCGTAAAGCTGGCTACCGATCTGGCGGTCAAGCTGGCGCACCGACCAGCCTTCGCGCAACGCCTCTGTTTCATAGAAAGCACGGGCGGCGGCCGTCTTCACTGAAAGCAGGCGCACATAGGCGGACCAGGGCAACGTAAACCGGGTCGCCAGCGCCATGTAATCGGGCACCGTTGTCGTGACGTCGACGACGTCTTTCGCCGGCAGCGATTTTCCAGACCGCGTCTGGACATTTCCGGGAACTGCCGATTTTCCAGACACTGTCTGGAAAATCTCCGCCGCCGGCCAGGCCAAATAAAAGGCGCGCATGCTGGCCAGATTGGCCTTGCCGAATCCGCGTCCGAAACGGCGCGTCAGGTCGTCCGCGAGCCGGGCGATCAGCGCCTGTCCATAACCGGCGCGCGCCTGCCCGCCCTGCTCACTGGCGACGATCCGCCGCCCGATCTCCCAGTAGGCGGCGGTCATCACGGCATTGACGTTGCGTGCCGCCGTGAGTCGCGCCGATTCGACGACACTGACGACTTCCTTGTGCAGCCCGGCGTAGTCGCCGGGCGCGATCGCCACCTTCGTCATACCGCGTTGACGGCATCCTTGAACGCCTTGCCCGCCGTGAACTTGACGGTCTTCGCCGCGGAGATCTGGATTTCGGCGCCGGTCGCCGGATTGCGGCCAACCCGTGCGGCGCGCGCACCCGTGGAAAACGAGCCGAAGCCGATCAGCTGGACGGTATCGCCCTTGGTCACCGCGCCGGTGATCGCAGCGATCACTGCGTCGATCATCTCGCCGGTCGCGGCCTTGCTTTCATCTGTTACCGCCGCGACCGCATCCACCAGTTCCTGCTTGTTCATTGCTGATTCCTCGTTGTGGTTGGAATGTCGCCACCCTACCCGATCGGCCTGCCTTCACGCAATCACGACCAGCGGGCGGTCCGGTTCTGCAGCACCCGGATCAACTTAAGGTGCATTGACTTCGCCACGCGCCGTCAGGATCGGTCGGAAGCGCCCGGGCACGGCAGATCAATCGCGCATGTATCGCCCGTCAGGGCGATGACCGGAAAGCGCCACGCAGCAAAATCGCCACATCTGATAACTGGGGCAATCACAAGTGGGGATTCCCCCAAATTCGACCGCCTAAGCTGGCCGCCCGGCCGCAGAGCGAATCAGCATGGCCTGACGTTCGACGGCAGGCATCCAGGAGGCTTAGCCCGCTTGCCTCGAATCGCCTTACAATTCGCCGCCTCGCCGTCATGAAAACAGCGGCAAGGATTCGACGACGGGAGCGCGCCGGCGTCGCGGCGATGCGGGCCGGTTGATCCGCGCAGCAGGTTTCGGGCTGGCTGCACCGAGGCGATAGTTCAGATCCGACAGCGCCCTGCACACGGATGGGAGCACAGGCATCTGCATGAGCACCAGGTCGAGCCGGTCCAGCAGTTCAACCAACTCGGCCTCCGCTAACCTCTCTCGTGCCCGCTTCCGCTGCTGCATAAGTTCTCTCCGCTGATTGCTCCGACGACGCGTCACTGGGTCCACATCACCGAAAGTCGTCAAGGTCCAGCGACATCTGGCGCTTCAAAGATATGCCAAGCGTTTCGCCGAATGCACCACCAGTCCCAACGCGGGTTTTAAAACATCAATATGAAAAAGCGCCCCCAACACGACCTTGACCGTGCCGCCCACCACCTACCCCCGGGCTCGTCACCGGAATTTCGCCGCAAGCCACAGCCTCCTGGAGACCCCTTTCACGCTGCGTTCGCCAGCATCGACTGACGGCAGGCCACTGCAGCACATCGGCACGCGTACTGGGCCCGGACCTGTTCATCCAGCGGGCCGTCGGTGGCCAGCAGATACTCAATGAACAGTTCTTCTCCCGGCTCAATGGCGCGCAGCGTGTGGATGAAAATCCGCCCGTCGTCCTCGATGGTCTCGCAGTTGGGCATGCAGGCGTGGTTCAGCCAGCGCGCACTGTTGCCGCCGCGGCTGCCGTCAATCACGGACCCATCGGACAGACCAAACAGGAAAGTATGGCCTTCGACGCCTTCGCGCTGGTGGCGGCGAACGGCATTGCGCCACGACGTGATTTCACCCTTGTACTGAAGCACGCGCTCGCCCGCCGCGAGCGGTTTCATTGCGAACACGCCCCTGCCGTGAACTGACGATCGCCGGACAATCACGCGCCTCATGGTGTTTCCTTGATTGACATGCGCACCAGTATAGGAGAGGCGAGACGTCGCATCTACAGGGGTGTAATGCGGGAACCGTTCAGGCGTGGTTGCACAGCAAGCGGCGTGGAATCGGCCGCGCAGCCGGATTTGGCCGCGCACCATGGAGGCGTCGGACTAGAAGAGCTAGGCGCCGAGCTCGTGCAGGCTGCCCCCCTTCACCGTGCTCACGAAGGCCCTGCCCGCTGTGTCGAGCTATTCGATCATCGCGCGCTGCCCACGCGCTTCCGCGATGACGCGCACGATGCGGGTCTGGTAGCGCAGCAACGCACCGATGGTCGGGCACGAGGTCTGCCGGTGCGTCCCGGCTCGTTTCTTTCCCATGCGGATATCGGTATAGACAGGTAGCAAAGCGCTGGGCCGAGATACGACACGGCATCTTGCAGCAAATGCTACCAGGCCAGCCGACCTGAGTCCAGGCCGACAGCCTGATCACTCCGTGCCCGACGCGACTCTCGCCCTACCGGTCGCGGCGACTCGGCCACGAGACCGCTGGCAACGACGTCCAGCGGCTTGCCTGCGGTTTCAGGCGCGGTTCACCGCTTCCTTGAACGCCTTGCCAGCGGTGAATTTCACCGTCTTCGCGGCCGGGATCTGGATCTCCGCACCGGTCGCCGGATTGCGACCGACCCGCGCGGCACGCTCACCCGTGGAAAACGAACCGAAGCCGATCAGCTGCACGGTATCGCCTTTCGTGACGGTTGCAGTGATAGCCCCGATCAGCGCATCGATCGTCTCGCCCGTCGCGCCCTTGCTGTCGCCGGTCTTTGCGGCAACAGCATCCACCAGTTCCTGCTTGTTCATCGTGTTCTGCCTTATTGAGGTTGTGAAGATGCCGCCACCCTACCCGATCGGTGGGTCTTTGCGCAATCTGCGCCAGTCCCACCGGCTGAGCATCACCAGACCGATCACACGACGCGGGCATCTTAGTTGCATCCGATGCCCGGCGGTTGATAAGGCTGGGGCGAACTTTCACGTGCAGCGATCGAAACGGGTGTGCGTGAGAAGTCAACGTCTACCGTGCTCTGTAGCTGGTGCACTAACCGAGGCTGAACCCGTCAGTGGCGCGCGCCCGGCCGGAAAGGAACCGTAGCCAATTAATTGAACAGTGCCACCTTTCATGATCGGCTTGGTGGCGGCCGGACAAATCCGTTGATTGTCCGCCAGCGTTACCTGCTCGTCCCATTGCCGCTGCGATCGCATCCACCCGTCTCCGTCTGTTGATGCCAGATGCCTCGTTGACCTCCCTCCCCGGTCCGCTTTCGCGCATCGCCATCAGCCGCAGACTCCTGCTCGATGGATCGTCGTCGCGACGCTCGCGCGCTGGCGGCCGACGACGGAATCATGAATCGCCTTGACGGTTTGCTGGCCACCCTTGCAGTTTTGATAACTGCTATTTAGCAAAACTGCGTTTTAATGGTGCTCGTGCAGTCACCTCGAAAAAGCGACAGAAGCATTTGACCGGATGTTCCTACCACTGATTCCGGGGTTTATTTAAAAAACATAGCAGTAGTAACCCCGGTTATCACTGCAAGCACGACGACTGTTCCGTCGAATCCAGTCTGCGGCACGCGCCTGCCAACCAAACAATGATGGTTAATGATCCTTCCGCTGCTGCCGGTCACGCCGACGGAGTTTGGGGGCGAATATCCGCGCACAGCGATCGTTGCGCACCGTCCGCCATGGGCAAGTTGTCGGCCAGAGCCGCCATTAAGGCGGCCTAGGTACTACGTCGGCAATGTGTTTGATTGCTGACGGTGGCGGCATCAAGCAGCCGGACGGCAGCTTCCTAAATCAGCGAACTCACACTCCCGACCCAAGGCGGTCGCTCACGCCCACTGGATCGAGCATCAGCCCGAATTCGGCCGTTGGACATTTTCTCATCGTCTACGGACAGTCCGGTACAACACGGCTGCCACGAGCATGGTCACGCCAATCATCCATTGCTGCCATTCGGCACCCATGTCGAGAAATGCAGCGGCGCTCGACGTCACCTGTACCAGCAGCGCGCCTAGTAATGTACATATGAAAGAGCCCCAACCTCCCGCAATGCTTGCTCCCCCAAGCACAGCCGCTGTGATACTCAATAGTGTGTAGTTCGCGCCTACTGTCGCGGACCCCACGCCGACTTCCGCCGCAATCACTAAACCGCCCACGCCAGTTAGTAGCCCCGCAAGACAGAACGCCATCGGAACAACTATGGCACGATTGATACCCAACTTTTCAGCGGACACACGATCCGAGCCCGTGGCACGAAAAAGATCGCCCGATATGCCTTTTGAATAACCCTAACTCCAGTGTAAAAACCACAGCAAGCGTGGCAAGCGCAGCAATTGGCACTAGTCCGATCTGAAAACCAAAGGCTGCCAGCAATGTGTCGCTAATGGACCCGGTCGGAAGCGGCCGCAGCAGCAAGGACACGCCCTGCAGACCAAAAAATGTTCCTAACGTTACGACCACGGCCGGCAGCCTCAAAATCGAAACAGCGAGGCCACCTCTTTACATGCTGAGCCGCTAGCAAAAAGGCTTGACGACACCACTGCTTTTGCGCAATCGGAGAGCGCGCAAGTCAATGATCGATAAGCGGTTTCAGGTTCAAGCCGCCAGAAATTACACGAAAAGTACGATTACCCCATCACAAGCGGGCTTGGCACGGCCGCCGACGCAGAAATGGCAGAGGGGCCGCTTGGTGGACAGAAACGTTCTGAAATAAACCGTTACTACCTTGTGAGGCGCGTCGCATAGCCTTGAGATAACCTGAAGTTGGGGCTGACGGGCTCAGAGCCAGCCGGCGCGATGAGAAGCAGTCACATAGACACGGGCGACGTTGACCATTGAGAGCAACATGCCGACCGTGGTGCTTCGGTAGGCCAACAGCGGATTACACGTTGTGAAAAGCGGGGAAAGGTCGCATCCGTAATGTTTGGCACTGGGAAACGGTCTTTCGATTTCGGCCCGGCCCGAGTCGAATGCATCGGCCGGCGGCATGGATTGTTCGGCGCCCTCTAACCCTCCAATCATCTTTGCGCGCGTACCAATGGACTCCGCCACACCTGACGAACAATTGGTTATTGACTTGTCACTTCAGGCACTGAAACGGGCGATCGCTGAATCCAAGGCCGCCATGCCCTCCAGCCATCGGATGAGTATGCCGCCGCCCTCGGCGCCTTGGAGGCAGCACAACGTGCTCTCTATACTCTATAAGTGATAGCTCCGGCCCTTCGCGCACGGCAGTGTTGCCTTAAAAGAGATAGAGGATCACGGCGCTGCACGGCTCAGGCAGCGGCCGAATCAGTAAAAGGCACGACTCGAGCGTACCTTCGTTCGGCTGAGGGGTTGTGTCGCAATAAGAAAAAAGCGGCAAAACAAGGGGATCTTGTTAGGATGCCTTACATGACCAAGGAGTAAAACTTTCTGGCCGCCGACGGAGAGGTTCCCTTCGTCGTTTTCATCTGTCCCTTCCTGATCATATGCATCACCTCGATGCTCGACAGGATGATGTGGGCGCAACGAAAGTCCTTGAAGCCCATCATGGGTTTGATGATGCGTTTGATGGCACGATGGTCCACTTCCGGTGAAAATTTCAAGGGGGCGGCGGTGAAATTCCGGTCTTGAGAATCGCCTGCCAAATCCTGTTATCGCGGTGCACTGCAACAGGTACCGGAGGACACCGTGGAATTTGATTCGGACTGGCTCACACTCGGCAGACACCGCGTCCGGCTTCGCTCGGCCAGGGGCTTTCCGACGGAATTGATACGTGAGCGCCCTCGCGCGGCTGGTCGAGATCGTCTTCCAGCGCGAACTACAATATCGCGGTGGGCACGACCCCGGCGGAAGACAGCGTCTGTGCGCCGCATCTGGGAACGGCGATCGCGCTGGTGCTCGGCCTACTGCCGGAGCAGGTGAACATCATCGTGACGACAGTAAGTCAGGAGGAAGTCGACCTGCACTACGGCGTGTATGAGCGCACGCTGGCAGAGAAAACATTCGCAAGTACAACGGCAAGCTGCTTATGAAGCCGTCCAAAGCGAACGTCAAAGCGCATCTTGACAAAATCCGTGAAGTCATCAAGCCCAACAAGACGACTAAACAGGCAAACCTGATAAGGCTGCTCAATCCGATATTACGTGGATGGGCGAATTACCACAGCCATGTAGTCGCCAAGGAAACCTTCGCTCGGGTTGATACCGATGTCTGGTCGATGCTATGGCGATGGGCGGTAAGAAGACATCCGAACAAGGGAGCCCGCTGGGTCAAAGAGAAATACTTCAAGACCCGGGGCGCCCGGAACTGGGTATTTGCCGTCACAGAAAAACAAGAAGATGGAACGCAACGAGAGCTCACCCTGCTACAAGAATCGGATACGCCAATCCAGCGGCATATCAAGATCAGAGCCAACGCCAATCCGCACGACCCAGAATGGGAGCATTACTTCGAGTCCCGATGGGCCACGAAAATGCAGAACTCGTCAAAAGGCCGTGCGAAGTTTTACCGTGTCTGGCGAAGGCAGGATGGCATGTGTTCGACCTGCCAGGAACCCATCACAAAGGGCACCCCTTGGGGTGTTCGTCATATTGTGAAAAGAGCCGAGGGCGGGTCGGATGCAGCAGGCAACCTTCAGATGCACCATCTCAATTGCCGTAGAAATCATTAGTCTGCCGGAAATACAGTTGTGAAACCGGGTGTCGAAAGATGCCTTTGCAGAGGCTTGAGCCGTGTGGATCGAAAGACCGATGCACCGTTCTGAGGGGGCTGGACGCGGGTAACCGCCCCCAGCTACCCGACAGTACCCAATCCGCTGCCCGCATCCGTCAATACTCAGCACTGCCGGATACGCAGGCCCGAACTTTGGTCGAAGAAATAAACACGCTCGCGGCTCGCCCGCAGGCCGACCTCCGCGCCGATCTCTCCAGTAAACATGTTCGACACCTTGACGACCATCTGCTGCTGTCCGACGTTCAGCGTGACGAGCGAGTGATCGCCGATCAATTCGACCGAATAGATGTGTCCCCGGAACTCACCATCAGCCGCGGTGACGAGCATGCAGTCTTCGGGACGCACGCCAAGCACCGCCTCCCCATGATAATTTACGTCCGCAACCAGTGCCATGCCTTCCGACGCGAAGCGGTTGTTCGTCAGCGTGCCGCGCAGAAAATTCATTGGCGGCGAACCAATGAAGCCCGCGACGAACAGATTGGCGGGGTCCGAATAAATGCGCGCTGGGGCGTCGAGTTGTTGCAGCACGCCTTTGTCGATCAGCGCAACACGATGCGCAAGGGTCATTGCCTCGATCTGGTCATGTGTGACGTAGATCGTAGTGACACCGAGTTCATGCTGCATGTGCTTGAGTTCGGCACGCATATGGCCGCGCAGCTTCGCATCGAGGTTCGACAGCGGTTCGTCCATCAGAAACGCAGCGGGGCGGCGAACAATGGCGCGGGCGAGCGCGACGCGCTGCCGCTGGCCGCCCGATAACTGACGCGGATACCGGTCGAGCTGCGGTTCAAGATGAACGCTCGCCGCCACCTCGCGCACCGCCGCATCGATCTCGGCCTTCGCGCGCTTTCTCACGATCAGCGGGTAAGCAATGTTCTCGAACACCGTCTTATGCGGATACAGCGCGTAGGACTGAAATACCATCGCAACATCACGATCGCGCGGCAGTTGCTGTGTCACATCGTT
This sequence comes from Paraburkholderia sp. RL18-085-BIA-A, assembly GCF_046027075.1. Lineage (NCBI taxonomy): Bacteria > Pseudomonadati > Pseudomonadota > Betaproteobacteria > Burkholderiales > Burkholderiaceae > Paraburkholderia > Paraburkholderia sp. RL18-085-BIA-A. Next base: position 11,590 of record NZ_JARESU010000139.1, read on the forward strand.
GTCGCCGACGTAGATGCTCCCCTCACTCGCCGATTCGAGTCCCGCGATGATGCGCAACGCGGTCGTCTTGCCACAACCAGATTCGCCGAGAAGGACAAGAAACTCGCCCGCATGTACGTCCAGTGACAGGTCGTGCAGTACGCGCGTGTCTCCGAAGGTCTTGCTGACGTTGCGCAGCGAGACGCTCTTCGAATGCGGCAACGTCGAGCTCGCGAAATGCGACGGGCGTGGCGCCTGCGTCTCCATGTCGTTCATCCTTTGACCGCTCCCACGAGAATGCCCTTGACGATGAAGCGCTGTAGCGTGAGCGTGAGCAGCATCACCGGCAGGATCATGATCAGAATCAGCACCGACATGTTCCACCACTGCGGCCCCCGCGTGGCGTTCTGCGCGGCGACGAGAAGTGGCAAGGTTTGCGCGTTGGCCGTCGACAGAAAGAGCGCGAACAGATACTCGTTCCAGGAGAGGATCAGCACGAGCAGGCCTGTCGCCACGATACCCGGCGCGACGAGCGGGACCACGATGCCAAACAGGATGGCAAAGCGTGTCGCGCCGTCGATCTGTGCGCTCTCCTCGATTTCTTTCGGCACGCTGGCGAAAAAATCGAACATCAGCCAGACGACAATCGGCACATTCGCTGTCGCATAGGTGATGATCAGCGCGGTCCGAGTGTCGAGCAACCCAATGCTCTTGAAGGTCAGGTAGATCGGGATCACCGTGACGACCGGCGGCAAGATGCGTTGAGAAATAATCCAGAAGAGAATGTCGTCGTTGGCGAAATGGCGCCTTGCGCGTCGGATGATCGCGCGCAGCAGGAGGAAAAAGAGTGCGCCACACACGGCCACTGCGATCCGCAGGTCCACGCCGCCCCAGCCGACGGCGGCCACCACCACGGCCAGCATCAGGACGCCGAGACCCACCGCCGCGACGGGTGGCCTGTACTCGATGCGCGCGAGGGCGTAAGCCGCTATCGAGCCCAGGAACACGGCGGCAGCCGTGGAGGACGTGGCAATGATCAGCGAATTCACGTAGGGACGAAACGTGTCCGGCCCGAGGTCGACGAAGATGTAATGCCAAGCGTCGAGACTCGGCTTGAAGTCGATGAATGGCACGTAGACCGGCCCGTTCGATACGTCGATAGGCAGCTTGAACGACGTGATCGCCATCCAGTACAACGGAAACAATACGACCAGCGTCCATAGGCCAAGCAGCCCGTAGGCAATCACCCGGGTGCCGATGGGGATCTCATCGACCCGTGCGGGGACAAAGAGGCGCCGGATCATGATTGCCCCCCTCTCGCGCGCCGCACGACGAGTTGAAAAAATGACACACACGCGATCGTCGATACGAAGAACAACATGTAGGCGACGGCCGACGCGCCGCCGAGATTCAGCGTGCGCCACTCGATGAATGCGTGCAGTGTCATTGATTCTGTCGCAATGCCGGGGCCGCCATTGGTCAGCACGTTCGGCAGGTCGACCACTTTGAACGCTTCGATCAGGCGAATCAGCACCGCGCTCGCGGCGACCGGCGCGATCGACGGCCAGGTCACGTCGCGAAAGATCCGCCAGCTCGACGCGCCATCGAGTTGCGCGGCCTCGATCTGGTCACGCGAGGTGCCTTCCAGCGCGGCCAGCAAAACGAGAAACATGAAAGGCACCCACTGCCAGGTATCCCCAATGATGACCACGATGCGCGCAAGCCACGGGTCGGCCGCCCACGAGATCTGCCCCAGCCCAAGCCACGCCCAAACCGGCGCAAGCGGGCCAACTGCGGTATCCGCCATCATGCGGAACATGTACGCGATGCCAACGGGTGTCACCATCAGCGGCAGAAAGAACAGAATCCGGAAAAATCGGCCGCCCTTGAGCTGCAACGTGCACAGATAGGCGAGCCCGAGACCCAGCAGGAACTGCAGCGCCACGCCGAACACCACGTAAAAGAGCGTCACCATCAGGCTGCCCAGCTCGCCGCCGTGACCGACCGTATTGGCGGCAAGCCACACGAGCGCCAGCAAGGACGCAGCAGCGATCAGCCGGCCGATGGCGCCGACGACAGAGCGATGCCTGCTGCGCAGGTAACTGAGGAGCCACCAGCCTGTAGCGAGCGCGGCAGCGACCATCACCGAGAGGCTAATAATGCCAGGCGGCCGGAATACACCGACAAAGTGAAATTGCTGGCTGCCGCTGAAAAGCCTCACGTAGTTGCGCATGCCGACGAACTTCAGTTCGTAGCCTCCCTCGCCGAGCGAGAACCGCATCAACGACAGATAGGCGGACGTGACTAGCGGAAAGATCGAAAAGGCGAGAATGAGCAGCACGGCCGGCAGCACGAACACGTAGGGCGCCTGACGATCCAGCCAGTTGGCAACAGATGACCTGCGCGACGCGCGTCGCTGTGAAGCAGGTGACGAAACGTGCGACGAAGATTGCATGAGCCAGTCTCGTGTCATCGTTACGGCAGACGAACGACGCTCGGACGCCGTTCGCCATCGCCTCTCCGGAAGCGGCACCGGTTGCCGCAGACCGGCGCGGCATGCGGCTATTTGGCGCCGATCGACTCCTTATAGGCCTTCAACTGCCCGTCCTTTCCAAGGTCATCGGTAATTTCATCCCAGCCTGTCTGGATCGCCTTCATGGTGGCATCGGCATCAAGTTCCCCCGCGAGAAACCGCGCCACCGCGGTATCCAGTACGACTTGCTCGTAGCGCTGGTTCTGCGGGATACGCAGATCGATGATCATATTCGGGCTTTGCAGACTGGCCTTGATGGCGCCGAGGTAGGAGGCCGCGGCCGCGTCGCTCATCCCGGACTTCTTCCAGATCGACATGTCCGTGAACTGCGATCGGCGATACGGATTGAAACCGGTCGCACCGATCGTCACGTCAACATTCGATTGAGCAGGCTGGCTCATGTACGAGAGAAACGCGTAGGCTGCATCCTTCACCTTGGGGTTGGCCTTGGCATTGATCCCGCCGGACCACCCGCCGAATGCTGCAAAAGGCGCATGGTTGGCGCCCTCCACCGCATACGGGCAGGTACTCTTGTCGCACGCCACCAGCTTGCCGGTGTCACGGTTCAACACCTTCGTCGAGCCCGGCAGGATGACCGCGCCGACCTTGTCGATCACCTTCGAATGCTTCGGGTCGATCGCCAGCACGCCGACGTCACCCCAGTCGAGCGTCAGCGCGCAGTGTCCTGAAATGAAGGCGCTGCGCGTATCGCCGACGTCGAGATTGATTTCGTTCGGCGGCCCGTATTGGGTCGATTCCTTGTAGACGTTCAGCGCGGCCTTGAACGCATCATTGTTGACGAGCGGCTTGAAGTTGACCGGATCGAAGAAGGCTCCTTGCGCCGTCCCTTTCGACTGGATGTAGCCACCCGCAATCGAGATGATCGCCCAGTACGCCTGCGCGTTGCGCTTCTTCGAAATACAGGAACCCGCAACCGGTTTGCCGTCGCCGCCGAATACCTTGCCGTTCGCTGCCTTCGCGATGTCCAGGTAGTCGTCCCAGGTTCTCGGCGGCTGCTTGCCGAGCTGTTTCAGAATGTCGGTCCGGTAGTAGACCATCTGGAAGTCGCCGTCGAGCGCAACCAGATAGGTCTTGCCATTGAAACGCTGCGAAAAATCGCGGAAGAACGGCATGACGTCGTCTTCCTTCAGAGCCGGATCACGGGCGACGCGCGCCGACAGGTCCTCGAGGAAGCCGCCCTTCGTATAGTCGACCATCCATTGCGGGGCGAACACCGCGGCGTCGACCGAGTTCGTACCGGAGGCCCAATCGGTCAGCAGCTTCTGGTACAAGTCGGAGAACGGCACGGTCAGAATGTTGACTTTGGCACCCGTGAGCTTTTCGAAGTCAGGCGCACGGCGCTGTAGCGGCTCCGCGATTTGCGGACCCACGAACGTCATCACATTGATGGTAACGCCATGGAAATCTTCTTCAGCGAGCGCATGCCCCGCTGCCATGAACCACGCAGCCGCCAGGGCGACGGCCACGCTTGCATGTTTGACGAGTTTCATTTCTTGTCTCCTCCATACCGAGTTGACTACGCTGCGCTCGGCGGCTGGCGAGCAGCCCACCCGATGCGCCCGGACTGCGGCGGTCCGGAGACTCTTACGAAGACTCGTGCGAAGGCCGGGTCTACTCCTCGAACAAATCGGGCCGTTCGCTGGCAAAGCGCCGCAACTCTGCAACGACTTCATCCAGATGACAGTGCATCGCGTGGGCCGCAGCTTCGGCGTCACGCTCCGCGATCGCCTCGAAGATGCGCACGTGCTCCTCGAGTGTATGAATATGACGTTCCGGACTCCCCAGCAACTGGCGCGCACGATCAAGCGCGCTGCGCGACGTGGCGACGATTTCCTTTACGCGGGGCAAGTCGATAGCGTCGAGCAGGATCTCGTGGAAGGCGAGATCGAGCAGGTGAAATTCATGGCGCAATCCTTTGGCCACGGCCTCGCGTTGCTTGTCGAGGTTGGCGGCGAGCGCCTCCAGAGTCGCATCAGAACGCGTCGACGACAGGCCGCGCACGGTCTCGACTTCGAGCGCGCTGCGGATAAACAGATGCTGGCGGATGTCGTGAATCACGATCGGCTTCACACGCGTGCCGCGTTGCGGCAACACCTCGACGAGCCCAGCGGTTGCAAGCTTCGCAAGCGCCGCGGACACCGGAAAACGCGACACGCCCATCCGTTCGCAGACCGCCTGCTTGTCGATCATCATCCCCGGCTCCAGCGCCAGCGTGACGATAGCCTCGCGCAACGCCTCTGCCACGGCGTCGGTCAAACTACTCCGTTCCCCGCCCTGCAGTTTCTGCAATGCGGCATACGGGTCGATGGCCACTGACTTCATGGAGCAGGAGGCTCACGGAGAGCTTGATTTACGACTAACATGCTAGCATGCTAGGTGGTGAAATCAATGCTGTCAACGCGTGCTAACGCTTGGAGTGTAGCCTCGTGTGTGCTTGCCAGCGGCGCCTAGTGCGCCATGCACGCGTACCATCCTGGCTGCCGCACCGGTCACCCTTGGGGGCGTCCAGATGACCACGATCACGAACCTGTCCGTTCGGGACATTCGCTTCCCGACCTCCCGCTCACTCGATGGCTCCGATGCGATGAATGCGGCGCCGGATTATTCGGCCACCTACGTCGTGCTCGAAACAGACTCACCGGAACAGATGACGGGCCACGGACTCGCCTTCACTATCGGCCGGGGTAACGAAATTTGCGTGACCGCGGTGAACTCGCTGGCGCCGCTCATCGTCGGCAAAACCCTCGAAGACATCGTTGCCGACATGGGGTCGTTCTGGCGCGCCGTCACGTCAGACAGCCAGTTGCGCTGGATCGGTCCGGAGAAAGGCGCGATTCACCTCGCGACTGCCGCTATCGTGAATGCCGTGTGGGATCTGTGGGCGAAGACGGAACACAAACCGGTCTGGAAACTCCTGGTGGACATGAGCCCGGAGACGCTGGTGCGCTGTCTCGACTTCCGCTACGTCACAGATGCGCTGACACCCCACGAAGCGCTTGCGATCCTGCGCCGCCGCGCGGCCACCAAAGCTGAGCGCGAAACGGAGATGCTGGCAAACGGCTATCCGGCTTACACCACGTCGGCGGGCTGGCTCGGTTACGACGATGAAAAGATCCGCCGCCTCGCTCGCGAAGGGGTGGCCGAGGGATGGACGCACTTCAAGCAGAAAGTCGGTGGCAATCTCGACGAGGACATGCGGCGCGCGCGCATTCTGCGCGACGAAATCGGCTCTGATCGCAAGCTGATGATGGATGCCGACCAGGTGTGGGAAGTCGACGAAGCCGTCGCCAACATGCGGCGCCTCGCAGAGTTCGATCCCTGGTGGATCGAAGAGCCGACGAGCCCCGACGATATCCTGGGGCACGCGGCCATCCGCCGGCGCGTCGCCCCGATCGGTGTGGCGACCGGCGAACATTGCCATAACCGCGTGATGTTCAAGCAGCTATTGCAGGCGCAGGCGATCGATCTTTGCCAGGTCGACAGTTGCCGGCTCGGCGGTCTCAACGAGGTGCTCGTCGTGTTGCTGATGGCGGCGAAGTTCGGTGTGCCGGTATGCCCGCACGCGGGGGGTGTCGGGCTGTGCGAGTACGTGCAGCACATCGCTCTGTTCGATTACATCTGCGTGTCGGCATCGCTTGAAAACCGCGTACTCGAATACGTCGACCACCTGCACCAGCACTTTGTCGACCCCGTCGTGATTCGCAACGGACGCTATAAGCCGCCGCAACTGCCCGGCTATAGCATCGAGATGCGCGCCGAGTCACTCGACCAATTTCACTTTCCGCAAGGCGCGGCGTGGCGGGCATGAATTTTTCCAGGTATTCCCAGAATACCGAGCGACCGTCCGAGAACGTACACTCGTCGTTATTCCCTGTGCTGAGAAAAACTGTGCCTGCCATCACCTGCATCGAAGATTTACGCGTGCTTGCTCAACGGCGCGTGCCGCGCATGTTCTACGACTACGCCGATAGTGGCTCGTGGACCGAGAGTACCTACCGCGCGAATGAAAGTGACTTCCAGCGCATCAAGCTGCGCCAACGAGTAGCGGTCAACATGGCGGGCCGCAGCACGCGCACGAAAATGGTCGGTCAGGAGGCCGCCATGCCCGTGGCGCTCGCGCCGACGGGGTTGACCGGCATGCAACATGCCGACGGCGAAATCCTCGCTGCACGCGCGGCGGAGAAGTTCGGCGTCCCGTTCACCTTGTCCACGATGAGCATCTGCTCGATCGAGGACGTTGCCGCCGAGACCAGCAAGCCGTTCTGGTTCCAACTTTATATGATGCGCGACCGCGATTTCATTGTGCGGTTAATTGAGCGGGCTCGCGCGGCACGGTGCAGCGCCCTGATGCTAACGCTGGACCTGCAGATCCTCGGCCAACGCCACAAGGACATCAAGAACGGGCTGTCAGCGCCGCCCAAAATGACCCCAGCGAACCTCATTAATCTGGCGACCAAGCCGCGCTGGTGCCTCGGCATGCTCGGCACCCAGCGGCGCACCTTCGGCAACATCGTCGGTCATGCAAAGGGTGTAGGCGATCTATCGTCCCTGAGTTCGTGGACCGCCGAACAGTTCGATCCGGCGCTGAGTTGGGCGGACGTCGAGTGGGTCAAGAAGCTATGGGGTGGCAAACTCATTCTGAAAGGCATCATGGATGTCGAAGATGCGTGCCTTGCCGCCAACAGCGGTGCCGACGCGCTGATCGTCTCCAACCATGGCGGCCGCCAACTCGACGGTGCACCCTCTTCGATCTCGGCACTCCCCGAGATCGCGCGTGAGGTCGGCTCGCGCATCGAGGTGTGGATGGACGGTGGCATCCGCAGCGGACAGGACGTGCTGAAAGCCGTTGCGCTCGGCGCCAGGGGCACGCTCATCGGCCGCAGCTTCCTCTACGGCCTGGGTGCGATGGGAGAGGCTGGTGTCACACAGTGCCTGCAGATCATCCAGAAGGAACTGGACATCACCATGGCCTTTTGCGGCCACACTGACATCCGTCAGGTGGACGCGCGGATCCTGCTGCCTGACAGGCGTTGAAGACCTGCGCCAGGCGCGACAACAGGCGGTGGACGGGTTCAGCCAGATGTTCGGCGTATTCCGTTCGCCGCCTCTTCTTTCGGGCCGCAATCTTCCGATGCTTGCAGAAACGTCGAACTCCACCAGTGCAGATCGAACTTGCGGATCCGGTGAAGCAGTGCTTCATGCCGGTTGATCCGCTCGTCGAGCGACACCGTCAGCGCCCGCTGAATTGCCTGCGCCGTACCTTGCGTGTCGTAGGGATTGACCAGCAGCGCTTTCTTCAATTGGGTTCTGTCACGTTGGAGAGGCGGCCGGGTAAGATCGCGAAATGAAAAGGACGAAATCGCTCTTCATGGCTACCGCTTTCCGGCGGGGATCATCAGGTGCGCGGTACGCTGGTACTATTGGTTCAACCTGAGCCTGCGTGACATCGAGGAGTTGCTGCATGAGCGCGGCGTGACGGTCACGTACGAATCAGTGCGCCGCTGGTGCGACCGGTTCGGCGCGCAATTCGCCCGTCTGGCGAAAGCGGCACGTGGCAGGTCGGGCCCCACATGGCACCTGGATGAGATGTTTGTGAACCTGCGCGGCGAGGTTCTAGTCATTGGACCGGTTAAAGTAGCGATCCAATCAATCTGGTGGGCGGCGATGAGCAAGGGGAAGGGTCTGGAGGGGTTGTTCGATGGCCGGCATTTTGATCGGGAGATCATTGTTCTGTGTGTGCGCTGGTAGCTTCGCTACAAGCTCAGCCTGCGCGATCTGGTCGAGATGATCCCCCAAGGGGAC
>NZ_JARESU010000014.1:0-142929 GCF_046027075.1 Paraburkholderia sp. RL18-085-BIA-A
ATACGAGGGCACGTGACGGGGGCTTCGTAAGTCAGGAGTTTGAAGACCTGGCGCTTACCAACTGCGGTCGGCTAGATTACGGTTCTGTTATTCGGCGGTCTTATGCCAGACGCGCTGTGGCAGAGGGGACGGGCGGCGATGCATCGCGACGCCTGGATAACAAAACTGTAATCCGCGAGTCAGTGCTCCGACAGCTCGAATGACAAGAATGGGAAGCGTGGTTCAGGCCACTCATTTCTTGCTCATATCCGGAGAGACATCATGAAACTGCTTACCGCTATTGCCGTCGCCGCCCTCAGCCTGCCGTTCGGAGCGAATGCCTTTGCTCAAACTACTTCGTCAGGAGTGACGCATGCCGAAGTGATGGCGCAGTTGCAACAGGCACAGGCCGAAGGGCTGGTGCCCACGCGAAGCAGCGACTATCCGCCGTCGGACGCCACGATTGCGCGAAACCGTGAGATCTACGCGATCCAGCACGGCACAGATCGCGCGACTGAGATGGCAACGGCAGGCGGGGCAGCCGTGCAAGCCGAGCCGGCGTCGAATTGAGTTCAGGTTGGATTGCCGACGACCCCGGCGGCGGCCCAGTCCACCGCCGTGTCGAACAGGCTCACGCCCGCGGGCGACAGATTGCCGAGGGTGTCGTTGTTCAAGAAAGAACATCACCCGCCGTGCCGGCCATGACCTGCCGTTGGCACTGGATCGATCGATCCAGTGTGTCTGTAAATGAGAATTATTCGCATAATAGCATGTCAAAAAGGGGCAAGGAAATGCGGGGTGGGTAGGGAGACGGGCGATCGGTGGGGTCCGCCGGTGCGGTTAGGCGGATGTGGGCAGCGGTTCTGGTTGGTTTTGTGCGCAAGTTTTGCAGAGGGCGGCGCGGGGCGTTGGCGACTGCCATGGCTCGATGCCAGCGGCGCCCGTAAGGACGCGCCCGGCCCGAGGAACGTCCACTGAGCCGGGTGCGCGTTCGGTGACGAGCGGTCGCGGCTGCGTGCGCGGGTCGCGCCGGTAATGACCGCCACGCCGAGCAGAATGACCGCCACGATTTCGATCGTGTGTTGAGCGACGTGCAGGGTCATCAATCCCCACGACACGCCGCCAATCAGAATGATCCAGCCGGCCAGATAAATGAGCAGGGTCATCATTGTTCTCCTCGTTCGATTCGACGGATGGCCCCGATAGCGTCTCGTGGAAAGCGCGACCGGATGCCCCGATTGATCCGCTGAAATCGCGCGACTTTGATGATCGGCCGGAGGTCGGCGAGTCAAAGGCAAGCGATCAACGGGTCTATCGAGACGCAGGTTCCGTGCCCGACTCGGCTTTGATAGGGCGCAGGGTGGCACGGCGCGCGCGTCAAGGCCAAGGCTGATGCGGGTTCCACACCGCCGGTGCTCGGTTCGCCCCCTGCGGTGTTTGTAGTCCTCGCGCTCCGTTGCGCGCGTTGATGCGCCAGCGCCGGGCGCTGCGAGCGCGGCAAGCCTTCACCGCGATGCGTCCGGTTTCGCGAAGCGCTCGCGCAGACGTTCGATCGCGCGGGCCGCGCAGTTGGATACGGGCCATTCCGACCGATGGATCAGCCACAGCGTATCGACCACGGGCGAGCCGCATTCGACCACCGCGATCTCGTCCTGCCTGGGAAACGCGGTGCGCGCGTAGCGCGGAATCACCGTGAAGCCCAACCCGTGCGCCACCGGTTCGAGGATCAGCCCGATCTGGTTGCTGAAGCCCTGGCGGCGCAGCGTATGAATGCCGGGGTTGCCCGGAAAGCGCCGGCTCAGCAAGCGGCTCGCCATCGCCTGGCCGTCCGGGTGGTCGATGAAGCCGAGCCGTTCGAGATCGGACCACTCATGGACGTCGGCTTGCGCGGCGGGCACCACCAGTTCGAGCGGCTCTTCGGTGAAATGGCTGGCGCTCAGCCGCGCGTCGTCCGGTTTGAGCGTGACGAGCCCGAGTTCGTACTGGTTTTGCAGCACGGCGGCCAGCACTTCAGAATCGGGTGCGAAACGGTGGCGCACCACCCAGCCGGGATGCGCCTGCTGCAACGCGAGCAGCATCGGATATAGCGTGAGCCCGATGCTGCCCGGACTGATCAGGCTGATCTCGCCGGATTCCGCGTCCTCTCCGCTAAGACGCAGCCGTAGGCGCTGGTCGGCCAGATCCATCTCGGCGCAATAGGCGAGCAGAGCGTTGCCGGCCGGTGTCAGCTCCAACTGGCGGGGGCGGCGGATCACCAGCAGACCCAACTCGTTCTCCAGATGCCGCAGATGCTGGCTGACCGCCGCCTGTGTCAATTCCAGGCGCTCGGCGGCGCGTGTGAAGCTGCCTAACTCGGCCAGCGTGGTGAACGTGCGCAGCCACTGCGGATTGAGCATAACGATAATTTATTGAGTCAATAATCTGGACGTGGTTTTAATTATAGCGACGAGGCCTTAGTCTTGTGACCCGGATGTCGAAGGAATCGCGGCGCGGAACGTCGCGGCCGGCGGCAAGCAGCGGATGCCGGTGCGCGAATATCTTCCGGCCGAGAAACCGTACCGGATGGTCTACATGGAAGACCCGTTCGGCAACATCCTCGAGATTTACAGCCATAGCTACGAGCTGACCTACTCGGCCGGCGCGTACCAGTGAGCGCTTCGGCACCGACACCTGCACCGGCAGTTTCCGGGCAGGCCGCTGGTTGCCGTCGAATCATTCCTCACCGGATCACCTGAAACACCATTGGAAAACACGAATGTCAACACTGTTCTCACCCTTCCGGCTCAAAGACGTCGAACTGCGCAACCGCATCGCCGTTCCCCCGATGTGCCAGTACAGCGCCGTCGACGGCCTGACCAACGCGTGGCATCAGACGCACTACGGCAGCATTGCGCGCGGCGGCGCGGGTCTCGTGATCGTCGAGGCGACGGCGGTGTCGCCGGAAGGGCGCATCACGCCTGGCTGCACCGGCTTGTGGAACGATGCGCAAGCGGAAGGCATGGCGCGAATCGCCGCATCGATCAAGGCGGCCGGCTCGGTCCCCGGGATCCAGATCGCGCACGCGGGCCGCAAGGCGAGCGCCAACCGCCCGTGGGAAGGCGACGACCACATCGCAGCGGACGATCCGCACGGTTGGGACACGCTGTCGCCGTCGGCGCTGGCATTCGGCGCGAATCTGCCCAAGGTGCCGAAGGCGATGACGCTCGACGACATCGCCCGCGTCAAGGCGGACTTTGTGGCCGCCGCCCGGCGCGCACGCGATGCCGGCTTCGAATGGCTCGAACTGCATTTTGCGCACGGCTATCTGGCGCAGAGCTTTTTCTCGGTCCACGCGAACCAGCGCGACGACCGATACGGCGGCGACCTGGCGGGCCGCAGCCGCTTCCTGCTGGAAACGCTCGACGCGGTGCGTGAAGTGTGGCCGGAGAACCTGCCGCTGACCGCGCGCTTCGGCGTGATCGAATACGACGGGCGCGATGACGAGACGCTCGCGGAATCCATCGAGCTGACCCAGGCGTTTCGTCGCGGCGGTCTCGACATGCTGAGCGTGAGTGTCGGGTTTTCGACGCCGCAGGCGAGCATTCCGTGGGGCCCTGCGTTTCTTGCGCCGATCGCGGAACGGGTGCGACGCGAAGCCGGTTTGCCGGTGTCGTCGGCATGGGGGATCGACTCGCCGGCAATCTGCGAGCGCACCGTCGCCAGCGGGCAACTCGATCTGGTGATGGTCGGACGCGCGCATCTGGCCGACCCGCACTGGCCGTATCACGCCGCGTTGAATCTGAAGGCGGAGCGGCCGTCGTGGGTGTTGCCCGCGCCATACGCGCATTGGCTTGAACGTTACGCGGTGGCGCAGTGACGCCGGGCGTTGCGCGTCGCGATGGCGATGCGCGGCGCCGTTGCATGAATGATGAAACGGAAGGTCAGCGTCCCGAAGTCGGCCCGAGGCGCGCCGCGATAGTCCGGCAAGCCGCCAGCAAGGGCTCGATATAACGCGTTTGTGCATCAGCCTGCCTACGGAACGTCGGCATGCTGATGCTCACGCAGCCCACCGCGCGTCCGTCGACGCCGCGAATCGCCGCGCCGTAGCAGGAGATCGAGACTTCGTTTTCTTCGCGGTCCTCGGCGTAGCCGCGCTGAGCGGTGGCGTTCACTTCGTTGCGGACCTCGTTGAGCGTGGTGAGCGTGTGTTCGGTGAAGCGCACGAGCGGCGCGTCTTTGAGCAGCGCTTCGCGTTCGGCCTCGCCGAGCGTCGCAAGATACGCCTTGCCGACCGAACTCGACGTGAGCGACACGCGCGTGCCGATGCGCGAGGCCATGCGCACCGCGTGCGGACTTTCGAGCTTTTCGATGTACACCATCTCGCCCTGGCTCGGCACGGCCAGGTGAATCGTCTCCGAGGTGATGTTGCGCAGTTCCATCAAGGCGTCGACGGCCGCGAGGCGCAAGTCAGAACGCTCCCAGCTGCGGCTTGCCAGATTGACGAGGCGCGGGCCGAGCCCGAACGTGTTGCCCGCGCCCGTGCCGACGATCAGCCCTTCGGCCTGCAACGCGGCGACGATGCGGTGAACCGTGGGGCGCGGATAGCCGCTCGCCGCGCTCAGCTTCGCGACATTGGGCGGCGTCTCCGCGTCGGCGATCAGTTGCAATACGGCGATGAATTTGGAGAACGCGGCGGCGCCGGCAACGGTCTTGGCATCGGCGGCGCCGGTGTGGGAGGACGGCTTGGAATCGGTGGTCGACATCAGGCGAGGGTAGGGCACGGTTGAGCAATTATGCCCTGTATGTTCTCCGGCCCGGAAGCTGCCAGGATGTCATCGGTTCAGTGCCGACGCGTCACGCGACCAGATAGCCGCCGTCGACCGGCACGATCGCGCCCGTCATGAACGAAGCCGCCGGCGTGCAGAGAAACGCCGCGACCTGCGCGACTTCGTCAGGCGTGCCCCAGCGGCGCATCGGCGTGCGCTCCAGAATGGCTTGCGAGCGGCCGTCGTCGTCCTGCAACGCCTGGGTCAGCGGCGTCGCGATCCAGCCCGGCGCGATCGCGTTGACGCGAATGTCGTCGGCGGCATAAGCGAGCGCCAGCGACTTGGTCAGTTGCGCGACCGCCCCTTTGCTCGCGCTGTAGGCGGGCACCAACCCGCCGCCGAAGAAACTCAGCATCGACGCCGTATTCACGATGCAGCCCGAGGACGCCTTCAGCAATTCGCGCGCGGCCGAGCACACGCGCATCGTGCCGTTCAGGTTGATGTCCATCACGCGTTCGAACACCTCGATCCGATGTTCCTCGACGCGGCTGATCACGCCCGCGCAATTCACCACGATGTCGAGCCGTTCGAACGCCCGCAACGCGGCGGCGACGTCGTCGCCCGAACGCACATCCAGCGTGACGCGCTGGATCGCGGGGTCGAGCGTATCCGGCGCGCCCTCGGGCAGCGGCAGACCTGCCGCGACCGTTTTCGCGCCGAGCCGCGCGAGCTGATTCGCGATCGCCGCGCCGATGCCGGAGAAGCCGCCGGTGACGAACGCGGCCTTGCCTTCGAATACATGATTCTGGAATGTCATGTGAGTCAGCAGCGAGTGCTCAGGTTGGTTGGGTTTTGATGGCGTCGGGCAGCGGCGCGGGCGCCACTTCCTTCACGACGAACAGATAGACGAACGCGGCCGCGAACGCGACGCCCGCGCTGATCAGCAGCGCATTGACGAACGAATGCGTCTGGTCGACGACGATGCCGGTGATCACCGGCGCAAACGAGCCGCCCAGATAGCCGCCGAAGTTCTGCATGCTGCCGAGCGAGGCCACGAGATGGCGCGGCGCCGCGACGCTGACCAGTGCCCAGGCAGTGCCGCTCGACATATTCACGAAGAACATCGCGCAAGACACATAGACGATCGCGAGCGTGGTGCTCGGCGTGTACGCGGCGGGCACCGTGAACGCCGCCGCGCCGATAAGACCGATGCAAAGCGGCCACTTGCGACTGCGGATCGGCGCCATGCCGCGCTTGAGCAGGTAGTCGGCGATCAGGCCGCTGCTCAGCATCCCGATGGTGCCGAAGATGTACGGAATCGATACGAGCCAGCCGGTGTGCGCGATGCTCAGATGACGCTCGTTCTCCAGATAGCCGGGCAGCCACGTGAGGTACAGCCACACCATGTAGATCACGCCCATGAAGCCGAAGATCATCCCCCACGTGTTGCGCAGCTTGAAGAGCGCGCCCCATTCGGCAAAGCTCAGACCCTTCGGACGGTCCGCGACCTTCTGCATGCCTTCGTCCAGGTGCGCGGTCTCGGTGTCGGTGAGCGCGACTTCATCGCGATTGCGGTAGACCACGTACCAGCCGATCGCCACCAGAACGCCGAGCACGCCCATGATGATGAACATGGCTCGCCATCCGAAGCCCAGCATCAGCACGGTGAGCAGCGGCGGGGCGATCATCGGCGCGATGGTCGACGACGAGATGAAGGTGCCGGTCGGGCGGCCGCGCTCGCGCACCGCGAACCATTCGTTGACCACCTTCGCGCCCGCCGGGAACAGCGGCGCTTCGGCTACGCCGAGCACGACGCGCGCGGCGAGGAAATGATTGAGCGTCTGGATGAAGCCGCCCGCGACCTGCGCGAGCGACCACAGGAGCATGCCGAGCCCCAGCATCACGCGCGAGCCGAAACGGTCGAGCAGCGCACCCACCGGCAACTGCGCGAACGCATACGACAGCGAAAACGCCGACAGCAGCAGCCCCATCTGCGATGCCGACAGATGCAGCTCCTGGCTCACCAGATGATTGGCGATCGACAGCGTGCTGCGGTCGAGATAGTTGACGATGCCCGCGACCGTCAGAAAGACGACGGCGACCACCTGGATGCGTTTCAGACGCTGTGACTTCTGAAGCATGTTTGTCTCCTGCGCAAGTGACTTGCTGGATGATTGGAATAGTGCGGGTACATAGGCGAAGCAACGACGATGCAACCACGATTCAGGCGCATCAGTAAGTCGCCCGTCCGCCGGACAGATCGAAAATCGCGCCGGTGCTGAACGAACAGGAATCCGAACAAAGCCACAAGGCCAACTGCGCGACTTCTTCCGTCGTGCCGAGGCGTCCCATCGGGCTCTTGCCGATCATCGTCTGCACGTGGGACGGCGACATTTGCGCGAGCAGCGAGGTTTCCACCGCGGCGGGCGCGATTCCGTTCACGAGGATGCCGGTCTGCGCCAGTTCCTTGCCGAGCGATTTGGTCATGGCGATCACGCCGGCCTTTGCCGCGCTGTAGGCTGACGCGTTCGGCGTGCCTTCCTTGCCGGCCAGCGACGCGACATTGACGATGCGCCCGGCGTTCGCGCGGCGCATCGCCGGCACGACAAAGCGGCTCACGTGATAGGTGCCGACGAGGTTCACGTCGATCACGCGCTGCCATTCGAGAGGATCGTATTCGTCGAGCGGCAGCGTGGGGCCCGCGAAACCCGCGTTGTTCACCAGGTAGTCGATGCGGCCGTACGTATCAAGCGTCGCCGCGAGCGCGGCTTCGATCGACTCGGGCCGTGTGATGTCCACCGCGAAGTGGCGCGGTGTGTCCGCCGCATCGGATGTGTTCTGCGCGCCGGGCACGCGGTCCCAGTTGACCGCCGACGCGCCGTTGCGCGTGAACGCATCGCAGACCGCACGGCCGATGCCGCCGGCCGCGCCCGTCACGACCGCGACGCGCCCGGAGAAATCGTATCGGGCGAGGGTTGCCGGCGCGCTCATCGGATGAACTGGTCCACGTAGTCTTCACCGAGGCCGACCGCCGCGTAGTGCTTGCGGCACATGTCGATCTTGGTGAACACGTCCTCGTAGCCAGTGTAGTTGCCGTACGGGTCGCAATAGAACATCACCCCGTTCACCTGGAAGTACGTGATCATTTCCTCGACGTCGTCGGGCACGTAGAGCGTGTGCGTTTCGCCGGGCGGCTCGTACACGTAGCTGCCTTCGGTGGCTTCCCAGTCGTGCTCCAGATAACGCCAGCGGCCCTTGAGCACCATCCCGTGCACGCTTTGCGGATGACGGTGGCGGCTCAGCACGCCGGACTTGCGAACCCGCAGCAGGTTCATCCAGTAGCCTTGCGACGCGTTCAGGCACAGCGGGCGAAACGACACGTTTTCGGCCTGCGGGACCCACACGCGCTCATCGGTCGGGATCGCGAAGGGAACGACGATCTCCTGCTGCGCTTCCTTCGGGAACGGCAACTGGTACGGCGTCATGGGGGAATGGTTAGCCTCGGGCATGGGAGTTCTCTCTGAAATGTCCATATTGTGGATATATAGTCCACGATATGGCTATTATCGGAACGCCCTTGGGCGAGGTCAAGCCTGGGGAAATCACTTAAGAGGCGTCGAAGGCGACCGGTCTTCAGGCCCTTCGAAGGTCTTCCGAAAGGCGGCCGTGAGCAGTTCCACAAGGCGCGAGCACACGCCCGTCAACCCTGCCGCGCCCTCGCATCGCGGCGCGAACCGGGGCCGGCATGGACCGCGGGATCGCTCACCATCTTTAAGCTTCCTTTAAGTGGAGCCCACTACATTACGCTTCCTTCCTGTAACCCACCGTAACATCTCCAACTTATGACCATCAAGAAATATTGGCGCGGCAGCGCTGCCGTCTGCGTCGCGCTCGCGGCCGCCGGTACGTATGCGATCAGCCATCGCGAAGCCGATGCGTCGGTCAGTGATGCTCATGGCCAGATCACCGCTCCCGGCGCATCGTCAGGCATCACCGGCACGCGCTCTTCGGCGCCGGATTTCTCCAGCATCGTTACGCACTACGGCCCCGCGGTCGTGCATATCGACGCGAAGCAGGCCGCTTCCCGCGACGAAAACGGCGAAGGTGGACGCGGTGGCGAAGCGCTGGGCTCGGGCTTCATCATCAGTCAGGACGGCTACGTTCTGACCAACAACCACGTCGTCGAAGGCGCGGACAAGGTGACCGTGAAGCTGATGGACGGCCGTGAATTCCACGCCCGGGTGGTCGGCACGGACAAGACCTCCGACGTCGCCGTGCTGAAGATCGAAGCATCGAATCTGCCGACCGTGAAGATCGGCAACCCCGCCGACAGCAAGGTCGGCGAATGGGTGGTGGCGATCGGCTCGCCGTACGGTTTCGACAACACGGTGACGTCCGGCATCATCAGCGCGAAGGCGCGGCAAATGTCCGACGACAGCCCGATCCCCTTCATTCAGACCGACGTGCCGGTCAATCCCGGCAACTCGGGCGGCCCGCTGTTCAATCTGAACGGCGAAGTCATCGGCATCAACTCGATGATCTATTCACGCACGGGCGGCTTTCAGGGGCTGTCGTTCGCGATCCCGATCGACGCGGCAATGCACGTGAAAGACCAACTCGTGCGAACCGGTCATGTGAGCCGCGGCCGCATCGGCGTGGGCGTGCAGCCGGTTACGGCGGAGCAGGCCAAGCAGTTCGGCCTCGACTCGACGCATGGCGCGCTGGTTGGTTCGGTCGATCCGAGCGGCCCGGCACAGGCGGCCGGCTTGCGCGAAGGCGATGTGATCGTCGGCGTGAACGGCACGCGGATTGCCAGTACGACGGAACTGATGGCGCAGGTCTCGCAACTCCCGCCGGGCAGCACCGCGACGGTCAACGTGTGGCGCGACGGCGCCGAGCGCAAGCTGTCGGTCACGGTCGGCGCGCAGTCGCCGCAGATCGCCTCTGCTTCGCCGCGCGCGCGGCAACAGCAGCCGGAGCAGGCGCGTCCGCGTCTGGGCGTTGCAGTGCGCCCGCTCACCGACGACGAGCGCCAGGAAGCGTCGCTGCCGGGCGGCGTGGTCGTGCAGCAGGCCAGCGGTCCGGCCGCCGCGGCGGGCATTGAGGCTGGCGACATCATCGTTGCAGTGGACGGCCATGTGATTCGCGGCGTCGAACAGCTTCGACAGTTGATTGCGCAGGCGGACGACAGCGTTTCCGTCACCGTGGTGCGCGATGGTGAAGAAGCGTCGGTGAACGTGACGCTCGGCTGATCTGCTGGCGGCATATCAACGAGCAGTACAGCGAAGGGCGGCACTGTGCGCATCGGGGTGCGCACAGTGTCTTAGTTGGACTGCTGGTTCCCATCCCCTTGCGGCGCATCCGGCCCATCCGGCCCACCGCCCAGCGCGACGTAAAGCGACACACCGTTCTGAAGCGCGGTCGCACGAAGCTGAATGAGCTGCTGCTCGGCGGCAAACAGATTGCGCCGCGCATCCACCACTTCCAGATAGATCGAAATCCCGTTTTCGTAACGCAGCTCGGCGGTCTCCGCGAGCTGCCGTTGCGCTTCTACAGCCTGTTCCTGCGCGGCAATCTGTTCCTTGTAGCGCTGCCGTCCGATCAATGCATCGGACACCTCACGAAAAGCTGTCTGCACCGTGCGCTGATAATCGGCGACCAGTTCGTCGCGCCGTGCGCGCGCCTGCGAGAGCTGAGCCTGGCGTTGACCGGCATCGAAAATCGGCATGGCGAGCAAGGCGCCGAACGACCACGCCTGGCTGCCGGGCACGAACAGGTCGTTCAATTCGGCAGACACATAACCGAAACTCCCCGTCAGCGCGATGCGCGGAAAGAAGTCAGCGCGCGCCGCGCCGATATCCGCGTCGGCGGCGCGCAGTTGCTGTTCGGCCAGCAAAATATCGGGCCGATTGACGAGCAGCGCGGACGGCAGCCCGGGGTCCAACTCGTTGAACTGTTTGGCGTCGGCAATTGGCGACGCCTGCGGCAACGCATCGTTTAGCGGACCACCCACCAGCACCTCCAGTTGATTGTGCTGCTGCGCGGTCGTTCTTTGCAGCTCCGCCAACTGGGTCTGCGCCTGGGTCACGAGAATCGCGGCCTGCTCGTAATCGACCATCGACGTCACGCCGGCGTCCAGACGATCCTTCGCGACATCGAGCGCATACCGGCGGCTCGCGAGCGTCCGCTCGGCAAGCTCGATGCCTTCTTCGCCGGAACCGATCGCATAGTAACTTGCCGCGACATTGCCGATCAGCGACAGACGGAACGCGCGCTGCGCCTCGACGGTCGCCAGATATCTGAGGCGCGCGGCCTCGCTCATGTTGCGCACGCGCCCCCAGAAGTCCAGCTCGAACGTGCTCACCGCCGCCTGAACGTTGTACTGGTTGAATTGAATCGACGGGCCGCTGTCGCCGAGCTCCGGCTCGATCGAGCCGAGCGGCGCCTTGGTGCGGGTCGCACCGGCGTTCACGTTCACCTGCGGGAAGCGCTGCGCGTTCTGGATGCGATAGAACGCGCGCGCCTGTTCGATGCGCGCCACCGACGCCGCGAGGTCGCGGTTGCGTTCGAGCGCCGTCGTGATCAGCAGCTTCAATTGCGGATCGGCGAAAAATGTTTGCCAGTCGACCTCGGCGGCAAGACGTGAGACTGGCGCGCCTGGCGAGGCGGCCACCGTCGACGTGTCGAAGTGTCCGGCGATCGGCAACTCGGGCTGGCGGTAGGTCGGTGCGAAATTGCACGCCGCGAGCGAGCAGCAAACGAGCGGAATCAGCAGGCGCTTACGCATCATGCCGTCCTCCGCCTGGTTCGCCATTGGCGGGCGTGGGCGACGGGTTGGGTGAGCGCGCTGAGAGCGGCGGCCCGTCCTGATCGTCCACATCACTCTGGCGTTTCTTGCGGCTCAGCCAGCGGCGCGCGGCCACGTAGAACAGCGGCGTGAAAAACACGCCGAACAGCGTCGCGGTCAACATGCTGCCCATCACGCCGGTGCCGACTGCGCGCCGGCTCGCCGCGCCCGCGCCGGCGGCGAGCACGAGCGGCATCATGCCGAGCACGAAGGTGACGCTGGTCATCAGAATCGGGCGCAGGCGCTGCTGCGCGCCGTTCTTCGCGGCGGTGATGGCGTCGCTGCCCTCGGACTCCTCCTTGATCGCGAACTCGACGATCAGGATCGCGTTCTTCGCCGCGAGCCCGATGATGGTCACGAGCCCGATGTTGAAGTAGACGTCCGCCGAGAGGCCGCGCAGCATCGTCAGCACCACTGCGCCAATCACGCCGAACGGGATGATCAGCAGCACCGCCGCCGGAATTGCCCAGCTTTCGTACAACGCGGCCAGCAGCAGGAACACGACCACCAGCGACAGTCCGAGCAGCAGGCCGATCTGTCCGCCGGCCTGTTTCTCCTCGAAGGCCGTACCGGTCCATTCGTACGTGAAATTGCCGGTCAGCACGTGCGACGCAATGCGTTCCATCTCGGCGATCGCCGCGCCGCTCGAGCGGCCCGCGGCGGCCTGGCCCGACAGGGTCGCGGACGGGAAGCCGTTGTAGCGTTCGAGCTGTTGCGGACCGGAGATCCAGCGAACGCGGCTGAACGCCGAAAACGGCACCATCTCGTTCCGGTTGTTGCGAAGCCTCAGCGCGCTCACGTCTTCGGCTCTCATCCGATGCTCGGCGTCCGCCTGCAGGATGACGCGCAGCACGTTGCCTTCGAACACGAAGTCGTTCACATAGTTCGCGCCGAACGACAGCGCCAGCGCCTGGTTCACCTGACCGATCTGCAGGCCCAGCGCGCGTGCCTTGATGCGGTCGATCTCCACGTACAGTTGCGGCGCCTCGGGCATGCCCTCGGAACGCACGCCCGCGAGCACGCTGCTTTGCGACGCCTCGATCATCATGCGCCGCGCGGCCTGTTGCAGCGCCTCGCCGCCCACGCCGCTGCGATCCTGGATCTTCATCGTGAAGCCGGTCGCATTGCCGAGCGACGGGATAGCCGGTGGATCGAGCGCGAAGATGGTCGCCTCGGGAATCTGCCGGAACGCGCCATTAGCGCGGCGCACCAGCGCGCTCGCGGAGTTCTCCTCGCCGGGGCGCTCGTTCCACGGCTTCAGGTCGACGAAGGACAGCGCCGCCGATTGTCCCTGACCGAAGAAGCTGAAGCCCGTCACCGACGCGACGTTGCGCACTTGCGGCTGTGTCTGCAGGAATGCTTCGACCTGGCGGATCGCCTGCTGCGTGCGTTGCTCGGTGGAACCGGGCGCGCCGGTGTAGGTGATGAACAGATGCCCCTGGTCCTCGGTCGGCAGAAAGCCGCCAGGCAAACGCACGAACAGATAAGCGGTGATCACGCAGGCGATCACGAACACGAGCAGCCAGCGCAGCGGCGCGCCCAGCATCGCGTCGACACCGCGAATATAGCGGTCGGTGCCTGCGCCGAGTCCACGGTTGAAGCCGTCGAACACGCGGTGCAGCAGCTTTGCGGCGCGCGACCTCGAAGCGGCGCTTTCCGTCGTTTCATTGCGCAGCAGCGCGGCGCACAACGCTGCGCCGAGCGTGAGCGCAAGCAGCGTGGAGAGCAGAATCGACACGGCCAGCGTGACCGAGAATTGCCGGTAGATGCCGCCCGTCGAGCCGGGGAAAAACGCCATCGGAATGAACACCGCGACCAGCACCAGCGTGCTCGCGATCACCGCTCCGGAAATCTGGCCGACCGCCTTCACGGTCGCGCGCGGCGCGCTGAGTCCTTCTTCGCGCATGATGCGCGCGACGTTCTCGACGACCACGATCGCATCGTCGTTGAGAATGCCGATCGCCACCACCATGCCGAACAGCGACAGGATGTTGATCGACAGGCCGAACAGATAGAGCCCCGCGCAGGTGCCGATCAGCGCGACCGGCACGACGATCGTCGGAATCAGCGTGGCGCGCCAGTCCTGCAGGAACAGGAACACCACCACCGTGACGAGCAGCAGCGCTTCGATCATCGTGCGCACCACGCCGTGCACGGACGTGGTGATGAACGGCGTGGTGTCGAACGGCACGGTCCAGGTCACGCCGCGCGGGAAGATCGGCTGCAGTTCGGCCATGCGCTGGCGCACATGGTTGGCCACGGCCAGCGCGTTCGCGCCGCTCGCCAACTGGATCGCGATGCCAGCCGCTTCCTTGCCGTTCACGGTGAGCCGGTTGCCGTAGCTGTCGTTGCCGAGCTCGACCCGCGCGACATCGCCAAGCCGCACGGTCGAGCCGTCTGGATTCGCGTGCACGATGATTTCGCGGAACTGCTCCGGGGTCGAGAAGCGGCTTTGCGTGACGATCTGCGCGGTGAATTCGGAGTGGTCGGCGTTGGGCTGGTCGCCGAGCCCGCCGCCGGCGGTCTGACTGTTCTGCTCCTGCACCGCCGCGAACACCTCGCTCGCCGACAGCCCGAAGCCCGCGAGCTTGCCGGGATCGAGCCAGATCCGCATCGCGTACGACGAGCCGAACAGCTGCACGTCGCCGATCCCGTCGATGCGGCGCAACTCGTTGACGATGTTGTTGGACGCGAAGTTGCCCATCGCCGTCGCGTTGGTGGAGCCGTCGGCGTTCTGCAGCGCGAGCAGCATCAGGAAGCCCGACGACGCTTTGGTCACGCGCACGCCGAGCTGCCGGACTTCGAGCGGCAGGCGCGGCTCGACCCGGCTCAGGCGGTCCTGAACCTGGGTGCGCGCGATGTCGAGATTGGTGCCCGGTTTGAGCACCACCGTGATCTGCGCGGTGCCGTTCGAGCGGCTGACCGACGACATGTAAAGAAAATTCTCGATGCCGTTCATCTCGTCTTCGATGATCGAGGTCACGGTCCGCTCGAGCGTGCGCGCGTCAGCGCCGCTGAAGTTCGCGGAAATGCTCAGCGAAGGCGGCGCGACGTCGGGATACTGTTCGACCGGCAGAAGCGCCACGGCCAGGCCGCCGAACAGCAGCGTGAAGAGTGCGATGACCCACGCGAAGACCGGACGGGAAACGAAGAATCGATTCATCGGGCGCCCGTCAGCGCGTGGCCGACGCCGGCGCCGGCGGCGCGGCCGGCACGGGGCGGGCATCGACGCGCTGGCCCGGCTGAACCTTCTGCCAGCCGTCGACGATCAGGCGCTCGCCGGGCTTGAGCCCGTCGCGTACGGTCCAGCGTCCTTCGCCTTGCTCGCCGAGCGCGATGTTGCGGTGGACTACGGTGCCGTCGTCAGCGACGAGCGCCACGCTGGCGACGCCGTTATCGAGCTGCACCGCGCGTTCGGGAATCCGGATGCCTTGCAGGTTGCCCGCCGCGATGATGCGTCCGCGCACGAACTGCCCCGGCAACAGCGTGCGCGACGGGTTGGCGAATTGGGCCCGCACCGTCTGCGTGCCGGTTGAAGGATCGACGACCAGATCGGCGAAGTCGACGAAGCCACGCTCGCCGTACACCTGGCCGTTGGCGAGTAGCAACTCGACCTCGACGTGCTTCATGTCGACCGCCTGGCGGGTGCCCGACTGGATCTGCTGCTCGACATCGAGCATCGCGGTGTTCGACTGCGTGAACACCGCGTTGATCGGCGAGAGCTGATTGACCTGCGCGAGCAGCGTTGCCGCGCCGGCGCTGACGAGCGCGCCTTCGGTGACTTGCGCGCGGCCCACGCGTCCGGCAATCGGCGTGCGGACGATGCAGCGTTCGAGCCGCAGCTTCGCGAGCGTAACGGCCGCCTGCGCATCGGCGACGCTTGCGTCGGCCTGCTGCATCGTCGCGAGCGCGGCGTCGTATTCCTGCGCGCTGACGGCGTGACGGCCGACCAGTGGCTTGAAGCGCTCCACCACCGACGCCGAGTTGTCGCGCAGCGCGGTGGCTCGCGCAAGCGCGGCCTGCGCCTGCTGCAACTGAGCGCGATAGTCTCGCGGATCGATCTGGAACAGCGGCGAGCCAGCCGGCAGGTCTTTGCCTTCCTGATAGAGCGTGCGTTCGACGATGCCATCGACCCGCGCGCGGATCTCCGCGGAGCGGACCGCCTCGATCCGGCCAGGCAGTTCAACGACATCCGGAACAGCCGACGTGGTGAGCGTTTCGACCAGCACCGGAACCGGCGGCATGGCCGCAGCCGGCGCACTCTGCTTGTCGCCGCACGCGGCAAGCACGAGCGGCAAACCAAGAATCAAAATGGATACGGCACGACTACACAAGCTGGACACGGAGCAGGGCAAGAGAAACTCCTCAATGAAGGCATTCTTTTATCGCGCTTCAGTTCGGCTGGATTCTTACGGTCTTATTGCCTTACGGGTCATGCGGGGGTCATGCCGGGGTCTTGCTGTCTTGCTGTCTTGCAGTGTTGCTTCTCAGTGTTGCAGTCTTATGGTTGTGTGATGTGATGGTCTGGCGGTTTTATGGCCGGCGGCCTTTGACATTTTCTGAACCGCGCCGTTGCAAGCGGCGCATAACGCGCGTGCAGTCCAACTGCCATTGCGTGAACGCGCATTGCAATCAAAGCCATGTGTGCCATGCGCTCGCTCACTGAAGTAAAGACCGGCACGCTCAGTGCGATTTTTCAGTAAGGTATTTGCATTCAAACAACTGACGCGACACTGTACAACTGGCGGAAAAAACTCCCGTTGATCTTACAACCTTTGCATTGCTTGTCAAACTTGCGCGCGCCATTGCAAAACATGTCGATGCGAGGCGGGCCGCGGGCGAACAAAGTCTAATGCAGATGGCGGCTGTTCGGTGTGTCAACCGTGATCGCTATCAGAAGGAATGTGCGCGAATGGCCGTTGCGCGATTGGTTTGTGGCGTTAGTGAATTGAACAGAAACCAATCAATATAATCAGGATTGCGACGATCCGGAAAAGCGGATCGGCTCGCGGCTGTCTCGTGAACAGCTATGCGTGAGTCACACGCTACCTAGCCTTGATTGGCAACAAAGCCCAGGTGTCGGGATATACCTTCGCAGGATTTGCGCAACGCAGTCGCGACGCTTCCATCCCATTTCGAATCGAACGACGCCGCGGGTCCCATTACCGTAATCGCCAGCACGATATTGCCCGTCGCATCGAATACCGGTGCGCTGAACGCGTTGATCCCCGGAATCGGATCGCCGATCGTACGCGCGATCCCACGCCGACGGTTCTCGATCAGTTCGGCATCGAAGTCGCTCTTCGAGCGTTTTTTGTCTTCGTGCAATGCGAGCCGCGCCGCGTCGCTCGCCAGGAAGTTTTCGACCATCTTCGGCGGAAGGTAGCTGGCGAAGAGCCGGCCTGTCGCCGTATTGCGCACCGACATCACCGCACCCACGCGCAGGTTCACGTGCATCGGCACCGGCTCGACCATTTGCACGATGGTCGGCCCCAGGTTGCCCCACACTGCGACGGCCACGCTCTGTTCGGTCGACGCGGCCAGCGCGCTGATCACCGGCGCCGCCTCGCGCACCGGGTCGAGCTGATACAGCTTCGCGAGGCCAATCTGCAACGCGAGCGGTCCTAGCGCATACAGACCGGTGGCGGGCTCCTGCGTGACGAATCCCACCTTTACGAAACTGACCAGATATGGATGTGCCTTGCCCACCGAGATACCCGCTTCACGAGCGAGATCGCGCAACGGCATGGGCTTCAGATGGTTCGCGAGCGCGACCAGCAAGGTGCTGCCGATCTCGATCGACTGGATGCCACGGCGAGGTTTAGCGTCCACGGGGAGCGGTATGAGGAGAGTCGGCAGGGCCGAATTGTAGCACCCGGTTTCGCGCGTTCCGTCGTCACCGGTCTGCGGGCATGTCGTGGTTTTCGATAATATCGAATGCATTGACTATTATCAGATGCACACCTAGACTCGATTCAACGCTGCAGCAGTGCGCCAGAAGTCACGCGTCAGGCGTGCGAGGCAAGCTGCAAGCCCTGAAGACAAGGCATTCGAGGAGACACGATGGCCGCGGACACTCACACCTGCGACGTTCTGGTGATTGGCACCGGGGCATCGGGCATGGCTGCCGCGATCACGGCTGCGTCGCGCGGACTGGACGTGCTGATGATCGAAAAGGAAGCGCGCATCGGCGGCACCACCGCGCGCTCGGGCGGCTGGCTATGGATTCCCGGCACGTCGCTCGCGACGGCGCAAGGCATCCACGAGCCGGCGGGCGAGGCCGCCACCTATCTTCGACACGAAGCCGGAACGCACTACGACGCGCGGCGAGTCGACGCGTTCCTGCGCTTCGGCCCGCAGGCCGTGCGCTTTTTTACGGAACACACCGCCGTGCAGTTCGACATGCCGGCCGTGTTTCCCGACTATCACGCGGAAGCGCCGGGCGGCCGCCCAGGCGGCCGTTCGATGGTGACCCGCCCGTTCGACGGACGGGAACTCGGCGAGCACATCGGCGAGCTGGCGCCGCCGCTGCCCGACTTGACCGTGTTCGGGATGATGCTCGGCTCGGGCAAGGAAATCTGGCACTTCATGCGGATGTTCCGTTCGCTCAAGTCCTTTGCCTATGTCACGCGCAGGCTGGCCCGCTACGCGTTGGACGTGCTGCGCCACGGCCGCGGCATGACGCTGACCAATGGCAACGCGCTGGCCGGGCGTCTCTATCGCTCGGTGCTCGATTTGAAGATTCCCGTGTGGCGCTCGACCGTGGCCCGCGAGTTGATCGTCGAAGCGGGACGCGTTGCCGGTGCGTTCGTCGAGCGCGATGGCGCGAGCGTCGAGATTCGCGCGAGGCGCGGCCTCGTGCTCGCGTGCGGCGGCTTCCCGCACGATATCGAAAGGCGTGCGCAACTGTTCCCGCATGCGCCGGATGGCAGCGCGCACTTCAGCCCGTCGCCCATGGGCAATACCGGCGACGGCCTGCGCCTCGCCGAAGCGGTCGGCGGCTGGGTCGATCCGACCATCCCGCATGCCGCCGCATGGGTACCGGCTTCGGTTACGCAACGCGCTGACGGTACGCGTGGCGTGATGCCGCATTTCATCGATCGCGCCAAACCCGGCGTGATCGCGGTGACCCGGCACGGCAAGCGAACGAAAGCGACTCATATCACGACTTCGTCCAGGCGATGGTCGCGGCCTGCAGGAACGACGGCGATCGCGACGTCATGGCCTGGTTGCTATGCGACCACAAGACCTTGCGCACCTATGGCCTCGGCTGTGTGCCGCCCGCGCCGATGCCGCTCGGCCGCCATCTGCGTAGCGGTTATCTGCAACGCGCGCAGAGCATCGGCGCGCTGGCGAAAGCGCTGGGTATCGCGCCAGCTGTGCTCGAGGAGACGGTGGCGAAGTTCAACCGCCCGGCGCGCGAAGGCAACGATCCGCAGTTCGGCAAGGGCAGCAAGGCCTACAACCGCTATCAGGGCGACGCCATGCATGACGGCGCGAACCCGTGTATCGCTCCGCTGGAGCGCGGCCCCTATTACGCGATCCGGCTCGTGGTCGGCGACATCGGCACGTTCGCCGGACTCTCGACCGACAGCGCCGCCCAGGTGCTGGACCGGCAAGGCCAGCCGATCGCCGGGCTGTACGCCGTTGGCAATGACATGGCCAGCATCATGGGCGGCAATTATCCGGGCGCCGGCATCACGCTGGGCCCGGCCCTGACATTCGGCTACATCGCGGGCAGGCGGCTTGCCGGCGATCGCATGAACGATTGCCCCGACGCGAACGAGTTCGCGAGGACCGCGCCGGACAGCGCGGAAGCTTCTGCCGCCGAGGAATTCTGAAGAGAGAAAGGACGCCGTCAGAGCGTCCCTGTTTATCGCACCGCACCGCACCCGCCGTCGCGCTATGCGACGGCCATCATTGAGGAGACAACCCCGATGTCCGCACCCATTCCCGCCCCGGCGCTTGCCGTCAGCCATGCCAGTCCTGCCGCAGACGGGAGCGCCGACGCGTTGTACCGGCGCGTTTCGCTGCGCATCGTTCCGTTCCTGTTCATCTGCTACATCGTGTCGATTCTCGACCGCAGCAATATCGGTTTCGCGCAGTTGCAGATGAAACAGGATCTCGGCATCACGGACCCCATGTATAGCCTCGGCGCCGTCCTGTTCTTCGTCGGCTATGTGCTGTTCGAAGTGCCGAGCAATCTGCTATTGCGCAAGTTCGGCGCGCGCCGCACCTTCGCGCGGATCATGCTGTTGTGGGGCGCGGTGTCGATTGCGATGATCACCGTTGCCAGCGCCCGGCATTTCTATGTGCTGCGCTTTCTGCTCGGTGTGTTCGAAGCGGGGTTCTTTCCGGGCGTCGTGCTGTATCTGACCTTCTGGTTCCCCGCGAAACGCCGCGCGGCTGTGCTGTCGATCTTTTACGCGGGCGTTGCCGTAGCCGGCATGGTGGGCGGCCTGCTGTCCGGCTGGATCATGCGCGGCATGGCCGGCGTCTTCAACCTGCACGGCTGGCAATGGATGTTCGCGATCGAAGGCGCGCCCGCGGTGCTGCTCGGCGTAATTGCATGGTTCTGGCTCAGCGACCGTCCCGAAGAGGCCACCTGGCTCTCGAACACGGACCGCCAACGCCTCGCCGACGATCTCGCCGCCGAAGCCCGTGTCGCACCCGTGCACGCCGGACACTCGCTGGGCGCCGCGCTGCGCAACCCGAGCACCTATCTGTTCTCGTTCATCTATTTCTCGCTGACCTCGGCGCTGTTGATGCTGCTGTTCTGGATGCCGTTGATGATCCGCGAGTTCGGCATTCAGGACGTCGTGCACATCAGCCTGCTGTCGATCATTCCGAACGCGATCGGCGCGGTGGGCGTGATTCTGATCGCGCGCCATTCGGACCGCAAGGCGGAGCGGCGCTGGCATTTCGCCGTGTGCGTGGGCGGCGCGGCGATCACGCTGCTGCTGATGACGCTGCACTTCAACAGCCTGTCGATCATGCTGGGCCTGCTGTCGCTGGCCGCGCTGCTGATTTTCTCCGCGCATCCGGTGTTCTGGGCGGTGCCGTCCACGTACTTCTCGGGCGCGGGCGCGGCAGGGGCGATTGCGTTGATCAGCAGCATCGGCGTGTCGAGCGGGATGATCAGTCCGTGGGTCATCGGCCAGATCCGCACGCATACCGGCAGCATGGACGGCGCCATGTACATGCTCGCCGCGCTGCTGGTGGCGTGCGGCGTTGCGATGATTCTCGGCGTGAAGGCGCGGGCCTCGGCAAGCTGACGAGCGCGGCGTCATGGCGGCGCACGGTCAGCTTTTCGGCCAGCCGAATGCCTCGATGCTATCGACCGGTTGCGCGACCCATGCCGCCGCCGGAACGCGGCACATCGGTCCGCAAGAAGCCGCCGCGCGTCGGCGCATCGTACTGTCAGGCTAATCGAATGGACATGCGCTCAGATCCTCCCTCCCGGTGTGGTGTTAGCGCGCCGGCGCGTCCGACGAACTCAAGGTGCGCACGCTCAACGCGGGATCGCGCGCGATCGACGCTTCGGAGAACGGAATACTGAGCCAGCGCTGCGCGGCATAGTCGCGCGTTGCGTCGGCGTAATGAGGTGATGCGGGGTCGCCGGATTCGGACGACGCGAGCAGAGTCCGCGCGAGCACCTGATCGCCGGCGAACGACACGATCTGCAAGTAAGTATCGCCGCTCGGGTTGACGTTCATCGAATAAGCGCGTGCATCGAACGGATGGGCCGCGCATGCGGCGGTAAAGTAGCCGCCCGCGTCGCAGCCGCCGAACAGCGGGATGCGTTCGTCGTTACGCTCCACGTAGAGCGCGGCGCTGCGTGGCGCGTCGATCGCAATGCCTGCTTTTTGCAGCGCCACGACTGCGTCGTGCAGCGCGGCGGCGAGTGTGGCGGGATCGGCTGCGATCCCTGCGGGGGTCGTCAAAGGATGGGCGGGATCGAATGCGACCGCATACAGTTGCGCTGGCGGAATCGTCATGAGGCGGCGCCACAACTCGTCCCATAGCGTTGCGCCGATGGCGTTGGCGGCGGCCGTGTTGTCCCATGCGGCGAGGACTTTGCAGGCCTGATGCAGTTCGACGGTGTTGGCTGCGGCGCTTTCAGCCGCATTCGCACCAGCCGCCGCGTCGCTGCCGCTGACACACACACGCTCCAGCACCGGCTGCTTGAATAGCAGCGCCGACATCGAACGGCTGTCGAGCGCCGCGCGGCCGAGCGCATCGGCGGACACGCCCTTCGGATCGCTCTGCAATTGCGTCGCGATGCTATGCCCGAGCCGCGTGCGCAGCGATTGCGGCGTGTTCGTCGCGCCGATGATCTGCGCGTAGCCGGTCAACGGCGCAGCCGGATTGCTGAGCCAGTAGCTGCCGTTGAAATTGCCGACATAATCGCGCCGTAGCAGCGCCGGCATCTGCGCGACCGGCATCGCGCGAGGCTGCGCGGTGCCCGGCTGATCGCGCCAGTCGCACTCGCTGCGCGAGCCGTCGAGCAACGGCACACCCGGCATCGACTGCGCGAGCGCCTTGCCGACCGGCGGCGTGCAGCGCTGCGCGAGTTCGTCGGGCACATCCGGCACCGCGCCGATATCCGCGTACCACACGCGCGGATCGCCACGGCCGATCGCCAGCGTATTCACCCACGGCATCGCCGCGTTCTTCTTCTGGACGCGGATGAAGTCGTCGAGCGAATTCGCCTGGTTCCATTCGAGGAAGTTTTCGAACACGCGGAAGTTGTCGGCGTTGATATCGTGCAGCGCGAATGCCTGCTGTGCGTTCCAGGCCAGCGCGGGCGATCGCGCGCCGAGATTGACGAGCGGGCCGAAGCGCGAACGATACAAGGTGCGCGATACGGTGTGGATCGAACCGTCGGCGGCGCGCACGTCGACGTTCACTTGCGTCGGCGTCATCGCTTCGGTCTTGCCGTCCACCTGATAGCGGGTCGGCGAGCCCGGTACGAGCGTCAGTTTGAAGAGGCCGAAACGCTTCGCGGTGGAGACCGTGTGCGTCCACGCGACGTTTTCGTTGAAGCCGATCACAATCAGCGGCACGCCCAGAAAGGACACGCCGCTCACGTTGATCTGACCGGGGATCGTCAGTTGCGCCTGGTAGAAGCGGTCCGGGCCGCTCCAGAACCAGTGCGGATTGCCGAGCAGCAGCGCGCTGCCGTTATGGGTCGCGTCCGCGCCGAACGCGAGCGCGTTGCTGCCGATTCCGGCGTGGCCGCCGATGTGGTCGACCAGCGCGTTAGCGGCCAGTTCGGTGTTGCTGCTGCCATGCCCATCTTCAGCCTTGGGTTCGCTCGACGCATCCGGCGATTGCGCGGCCGCACCCGGCGGCCTTGCGGTCGCAATCGCATTGATAAAGCGCGCTTCGCCGCCGGCCAGGTTCGCCGCGTAAAGACGCCGGTAAACATCCGCACTGCTGATCTTGCCGACCCATGGGGCGGCGCGGCATGCAGCGTGCGCGCCGGGAAACTCGCCGTGCGCAAGCTCGCCGACATAGCGGTTGTAGCCTGCCACGAAGCCACCGATCAGCGCCCGCATCCCGGCGGTCTGACTTTGCCGATAGCGCGACACGGCTGCATCGTCGGCGATGAAGCGGAAGAAGAAGTCGGCGTTCAGATTATCGGGCTGTCCGAAGGTCGCTTCGGCAGCGGGGCGCGCGTCGGCGCCGAAGTAGCGCGAACGTTCGCCGCGATACGTGACGAAGCCGTCAGCCATCGTGCACAGATTGTCCTGCGCCTGGACATAGCCATAGCCATAACCGAGGCTGCCCCAGTCGCCGGCTTTCACATGCGGAATGCCGAGCGCGGTGCGGCGGATCTCGACCTGATACGGTCCAGCGTGCGCATCGACGTCGGCGTTCGGGACGGCGCAACTTTGCAATCCCGAGGCGATGAAGGGCAGGGTGGCCAGCAGTCGGACCCGTTGGGCGAAACGGCTGCGGCGGCGCGAGAAAGCATTCGAAGGCATAGGCGGCTCACGAAAACGCGGTTAGCGGTAGAGACCATACCGCAATCGCGCCGTCTGACATGCCGGTGCCGATCATCCGCAGCGCGAGCCAGAACCGCAACGCAGCCCTCAAGCCCGCGCTGCGCCCTTATTTCCTCGGCATCACCCCCGCAACCGACGCCTCGGCGACATCCGCCGCATCGGCCGCCGTCGCGCAAACCCTGCTCACGGCAGCGCTCCTCACCACGACACGTCCTTGACGGCGCGTCACCCAGCGCTTCAGATAAAGCAGCGCCGCGCTCACCGCGCCATACATCATCGTGACGATGAACGCGGCCTGCAACAGCGACTGCGGCGCATAGCTCGACACGTCCTGCGAGCGGTGCAGGAGTTCGTCATAAGGGATCACATAGCCGAGCGACGTATCCTGCACGATCGCGAGGACCGAGCTGATCAGCGCCGGCAGCATGCTGCGCAACGCCTGCGGCAGCACGACATACAACATCGCCTGATACGGCCGCATGCCGAGCGCGAGCGCGGCCTCACTCTGTCCGCGCGGCAGCGACAGAATGCCCGCGCGCACGACCTCGGCCGTGAGTGCCGAGTGATGCAGCGCCATCGCGAACACGAGGAAGCCGAGCGCCGGCCAGTCGAAGCCGAGCGCGGGCAGCTCGATCACCATGAACAGGATCAGCAGCAGCAATGGAATCGCGCGGAAAAACTCGATGTATGCGCCAGCGAGCTTACTGATCCACGAGCGCTTCGAAAGCCGCCCGAGAGCGAGCGGAAACGCCATCACGAACGCGACGAGCGCCGCACACGCAGCCGCTTCGATCGTCGACACGAGGCCGTCGAAAAGAAACTTCGCGGTGCCCCAATGAAAGAAGATCGCCCACTTGTCCGCTTCGAACTGGCCGCTCGCTTCGAGGCGAATGCCGATCGCCGCGAGCAGGGCACACACGCCCAGCGCACTGACCACCGACACGATGCGCTGCCGCATCCGCCCAACCGGGCCCGGTGCTTCGTAGAGCGTGTTGGGCCGGCTCATCGCGCCACCGCCATTTTCTGTTCGAGCCGCCGCATCAGCAGGCCGAGCGGAATCGTCAGCGCCATGTACGCGAGCATCGCGCTCGCGAACGTCGGCACGGCCTGCGCGGTTTCGAAGTTGATACGTTGCGCCGTATAGGTGATGTCGAACACGCCGATCGCCGCCGCGATCGACGAAGCCTTGATCTGGTTCACGAACAGGTTGCCGAGCGGCGGAATGACCGTGCGCATCGCCTGCGGTATCACCACGTTCGACAACACCTGCAGGAAGCTCATGCCCATACTGCGCGCGGCCTCGATCTGCCCGCTGGGCACGGCATTCACGCCCGCCTTGAGCACCTCGGCGACCCACGCCGCGGTGTAGAAGCCGAGCACGAGCACCGACGACGCCGTCAGCGAATACATGAAGCCGAGCTTGGGCAAGCCGAACACGAACAGCAACAGCAGCGCGAGCAACGGCGTCATGCGCATGATTTCGATGTACGTCGCGGCGAACCAGCGCAGCGGCGCGAGCGGACCCACGGCCATCACGGTCAACGCGATGCCGAGCGTGAACGCCATCGCGAACGACAGCGCGGTCAGCTCGATCGTGACGCCCATCGCTTCGATGAAGCGCCACGCAAACGGAAGCAGGGAAGTCATCGAGTCATCTATTGACGGCGGATCAGCGTTCGATCGTCGGCACTTGCGGCTTGCCGAGCGTGCCTTCCAGGTTCTTCGCGTACAGCTTGTTCCAGGTGCCGTCCTTGATCGACTGCTCGAGCTGCGCGTTGATCCATTGACGGAACGCCGCGTCGTCCTTCGCTACGCCCATGCCGTACGGCTCCTGCGTGAACGGCTTGCCGACGATGCGGAACTTGTTCGGCTGGCGCAGCGATTCGCCCGCGAGCGTCGCGCCGTCGTCGACGTAGGCGTCGAAGCGGCCGTCGGCGACGCCTTCGACGCACGCGGCCGTGTCATTGAACGTGACGAACTTCGCTTGCGGCACGAGCTTTTTGACGTTGTCTTCAACGGTCGTGCCGTTCAGCACGCAAGCGGTCTTGCCGGCGAGATCCGTCACGCCGTGGATCGTCGTGTCGGCGCGCCGGGTCAGGATGTCCTGGCCCGCGACGTAGTAGGGGCCGGCGAAGCCGATCACTTTCTTGCGCGCGTCGTTGATGGTCAGCGTGGCGATCACTACATCCACGCGGCCGTTCTGCACGAACGGCAAGCGGTTTTCAGTCGTGGTCTTGACCCATTCCACGTTGTCCGCCGAACCGGTCAGCTTCTTCGCTAGCAGGCGCGCGAGATCGCCTTCGAAGCCCTCGGTCTGGCCCGTCATCGGATTGCGCACCGAGAACATCAGCGTATTGAGCGACGTGCCCACCACCAGCTTGCCTTTCTTCTGGATCTTCGCCATCGTCGAATCGGCCGGGAAGCTATCGGCGTGGGCGGGCGCGATCGCCGCGACGAGCGTTCCGGCGACACACGACGCCATGACGGCAAACGATTTGAAACCCATGGTGATATCTCCTCTCTTTTATGAGACAGGTCATGCCTGTCGAATCAATCGATAAAAACGATAAAAATCAGTGCTCCAGGATCCTGGAGAGAAAATCGCGCGCGCGCTCTGATCGGGGCGCGCGAAAGAATGCGTCCGGCTCGGCGATTTCGACGATGCGCCCGCCGTCCATGAAAACGATGCGGTCCGCCGCCTGGCGCGCAAAGCCCATCTCGTGCGTGACGACGACCATCGTCATGCCGCTTTGCGCGAGTTCGAGCATCACGGCCAGCACTTCGCTGACCATCTCGGGGTCGAGCGCCGAGGTCGGCTCGTCGAACAGCATCACCTTCGGCTTCATCGCGAGCGCGCGGGCGAGCGCGACCCGCTGCTGCTGGCCGCCCGAGAGTTCAGCGGGCACCGCGTCGGCCTTGTGCGCGAGACCGACGCGCGCGAGCAGCCGGCGCGCATCCGCCTCGGACTCGGCGCGCGACTGGCGCAGCACCTTGCGCGGCCCCATCGCGACGTTCTGCAAAACCGTGCGATGCGAAAACAGGTTGAACGACTGGAACACCATGCCGATCTGCGCGCGCATGGCCGCGAGCGCGCGGCCTTCTTCCGGCAGACATTCGCCCGCGAGCCGGATTTCGCCGGAGTCGATCGTCTCCAGCCGGTTGATGCAGCGGCACAGTGTCGACTTGCCTGAGCCCGACGGGCCGATCACGACAACGACCTCGCCCGGTTCGACGTCGAGATCGACGTCGAACAGCACCTGCTGCGCGCCGAACGACTTGTTCACGCTGCGCAGCGAGACGAGCGGCGCGACCACGCCGAGCTGTGCGCTGTCGTTCATGCCCATGTCAGTTCCACCGTTGCCTTGAGTTGCCCGACCTCGATGCCGCGCACGTTGCGCAGCAGCGGATTGGCCCATTTCGCGAGCGGCGTGCCTTCCACGTCGAGCGGCAGGCCGAGTTGCCGCAGCACGGCGATCGTGGTGGCGTAGACGGCGCTGAAGTCGCCGTCGGCCATCTTCACCGCGACGCCGATGCCGGTGCTGCGCACGCCGATCGTATGCACGCCGTCGGCGCCGACCTTCGCGACCCAGTCGCCGCCCGACGCGTCGGCCAGCGCGAGATCGCAGCGGCCCGTGCCCGACACCATCCGCGGATGCGCGGCCATCGCCGCGAAGATGCGCGCGAGCGCCGCATCGGCGCTCGCGCCCGCGCCGGATTCGCCGGTGGCGAGCTTCGCCCACATCATCGCGAGGCGCGACAGCGGCATGCCGATGTTCGGCGCGCTGCATCCGTCGATGCCGTACCACAGCTCGGAATCCGCGAGACCCGACAGCCGTGCGACCGTCTGGCCGATTTCCCGTTGCAGCGGATGATCGCGCTCCAGGTAGCTCGCGCGCGCATAGCCATGCATGCAGCAATAGCCGAGAAAGCCGGTGTGCTTACCCGAACAGTTATGGTGACGCTGGTCGAACAGGCTGCCGCGCGGCGGCAAATTGTTCTCGCCGTAGTGGTCCGGCATGTGTACGCCGCAGCGCAGGTCGGATTCTGCCATGCCGATCTTTGCGAGCATTCGCGTGACTGCGTCGACGTGAATGTCCTCGCCGCCGTGGCTCGCGCAGGCGAGCGCCATTTCGGCGTCGGTGAAGCCAAAATGGTGCGGGCCGCCGTCGCGCACGAAGGGCAGCGCCTGGAACGGCTTGAGCGTGGAGCGTGAGAACACCCACGCGTGCGGATCGCCCGCGTGGGCCAGCAGCGCGCCGCAGGCGTCGACCACCGCTACCGATCCCCAGTGGATGCGCTCCACGTGAGCATTACGGGTGGCGACGACGAGCGGGACGTGCGAAGGAAGGGTCATTGCATTCTTTTCGGGGTGGAACAGACAAGGCCGAGTTTAATTATTGCAAAAAAAAGCTTTTAGACGTAATTTCGAAAATGGTTTTGCATAGGACGCAACGCAAGCATGCCCACGAAAAAGACAAAGGAAGTTGGCCTCGACCATCTCGGCGCGATGCGCGCGCTGGTGCGGATCGTCGAGCTGGGGAGTTTTTCGGCCGCGGCGCGCGAGCTGAAGGTCGCGACGTCGACGATCGCGCGCAAGATCACGGCGCTCGAAGAGATGCTGGGCGTGCCGTTGCTGCATCGCTCGACTCACCATGTCGCGCTGACCGAGGCGGGCACGCTGTATCACGCGCGGGCGGTGTCGATGATCGCGGATCTGGACGACACGCTACGCGTGGTCGCGGAGCTGGATTCCGCGCCCAGCGGGCCGTTGAAGCTGACCGCGCCGGTTGCGTTCGGGCGCCGCTATCTGGCGCCGCTGATCGCGCCCTTTCTGGAGCTTTATCCGGCCGTCCAGCTCGATCTGCGCCTGACCGACAATCACAACGACATGGTGATGGGCGGCTTCGACCTGGACATCCACGAGGGCGAGAACTATCTCGACAACCTGATCGTGCAGCCGATCTCGCGCAACGACAGCATTCTGTGCGCGGCCCCCGCGTACTTCGCGCGACGCGGACGGCCGCGCACGCCCGCCGATCTCGCGCAGCACAACTGTCTGCGCTATCTGCATCCCGAGGGCGATCCGCGCTGGCATCTGACGGACGGGACGACGGTGCAGTCGGTGCTGCCGTCAGGCAACCTGCAGTCGGATCATTCGGAACTGCTGCTTGAGACGACGCGCGCCGGGCTCGGCATCGCCGAGTTCGAGATCTGGCTGATCCGCGACCTGCTGGTGAGCGGCGAGCTCGAAGTCGCACTGCCGAAGTACCGGCTCGAAAACGCGCTGACGGGGAGGCAGATTTACATGGCGTATCTGCCGAACCGGCGCTTCTCGACCAAGGTGCGCGTGCTGCGCGAGTTCATGGCGCAGCGGCTGAAGGGGATCGGTGAATTGCCGGACCGCAGCTTGTTGCCGTCTTTGATGGACGCGGGCTGAGTGCGTGAGACACAGCACTCAGCGCCGATCGAACACCACAGCGCTCAATGCCGCTCCGGAAACCTCAGCTTCGAATGACTGCGGCCATACGAGACGTAGATGACCATCCCGATCACCAGCCACACGACCAGCCGCATCCACGTGACGAGTGGCAGCCCCACCATCAGCAACAGGCAGAACAGGATGCCCAGCACCGGCACGACCGGCACGCCCGGCACCCGGAACGGGCGTAACGCATTGGAATCGCTGCGGCGCAGATAGATCACCGCGCCGCATACGAGGATGAACGCGAACAGCGTACCGATACTGACCATCTCTCCGAGCACGCCGATCGGTGTGAGCGCCGCCACGATCGCGACGACCGTGCCGATCAGCATCTGGCTGCGATGAGGCGTATGCAGACGCGGATGAACACTCGCGAAAAGCGGCGGCAGCAAGCCGTCCTCCGACATCGTGAAGAAGATGCGGCTCTGTCCGTACAGCAGCACGAGGATCACCGTGGTCAGGCCCGTCAGCGCACCGATCTTGATCAGGATCGAGAACCAGTTCAGGCCGATCGCGTCGACGCCCCTGGCGATCGGATCGGGCACGTTCAATTCCGCGTAGGGCACGAGCCCGGTGAGCACGCCGGCGACGAGGATGTATAGCACCGTGCAGATGATCAGCGATCCCAGGATGCCGATCGGCATGTCGCGCTGCGGCTTTTTCGCTTCCTGCGCGGCGGTCGATACCGCGTCGAAGCCGATGAACGCGAAGAACACCACGGCCGAGCCGCGCAGAATTCCGCTCAGACCGTAGTTGCCGAACTCGCCGGTATTCGCCGGGATGAACGGATGCCAGTTTGCCGGCTTGATGAAAAACACGCCGAGCGCGATGAAGGCCACCACCACGACCAGCTTGACCGCGACCATGACGTTGTTCAGCCGCGCGGATTCCTTAGTGCCGAGCACCAGCATGGTCGTGAGAATCGCGATGATCACGATGGCCGGCAGATTGACGACGCCGGTCACCGTGCTGCCGTCCGCGAGCTTGATCACGGTGCCGGGCGCGGCGGCCAGCGTGGGTGGGATATTGATCCCCACGTTATGCAGCAGGCTCACGATATACCCCGACCAGCCGACCGCGACGGTCGCGGCGCCCATCGCATATTCGAGGATCAGGTCCCAGCCGATGATCCACGCGAAGATCTCGCCAAGCGTGGCATACGTGTAGGTATAGCTGCTGCCGCACACCGGCAGCATTGCCGCCAGTTCCGAATAGCACAGGCCGACGAACGCGCACGCGATACCGCCGAGCACGAACGACAGCGTGATGGCCGGACCCGCGAACTGGGCGGCGGCCGTGCCGGTCAGCACGAAGATGCCCGCGCCGATGATCGCGCCGATGCCCATCGCGGTGATGCTGGCCGCGCCGAGCGTTTTCGACAGCGATGCGGTTCCATGTACATCGGCGCTGTGCACGATATCGGCGACCGATTTCCGTGCCATGTAGCTCGTATTAGCCATGATGAGTCGTCCCGTTCGATGTTGTGTGGGCACGAACCGACCTGGCTTGCTTCGGCTCGCGGAATACGACAAAAGCTTCCTGCTGGCGAAGACTGGCGGGGGTGAGGGGGAGGCAATCCTGAATTCAGTGTATTCCGGATTAAATGGAATGGGAAAATTTTTGGCCGGCACGCGGGCTCGTCGCGATGGCTCGTGGAGCATGCGCATTGAAGAGGGATGGGTGTCTCGACGGATGAGCCGGGCCAAGCCCGCAGGCGCGCTCCATGTCGATCGCGATAGGAAGCTATCCTATCAATTGGGATTTGGCCGGCGTTGCTGGAGTTCGGGGTTTGAGAAGTTCGATGCGCCGAGCCGCATCATGATGACGCGCGAGTGAAAGACGGCGTGCGCTCGCGCATCATCGGCCGGCCGCGATCAGCCTATGCGGCCACGACGCAGTATCGCGCTGAGGCCCAGCGAATGGCCCGGATCGTAGTAATGAATCAGCAGAGTGCGACGCTGCCCCGTCTCGACATCCAGATTCGCATGTTGCAGTGCAAATCCGTTGAATTCGTAAACGCTGCCCACCCGCACCGGTATGCGCGAGCAGTTGCCGCGACGCAGATCGTGCAGCGTCAGCCATTTGCGCCAATTGAACGGCAGGCTGCGCTGCAGACCGTGACGAGCCTTGCACATCATGTTGCCCAGCGTGGTGACCGACAGACGGGGCCGCCGATACATCACAAGGTCGCCATTGGATATGCCGTCCGGCGCGAGCTGCAACGGAATCAGTAAGGTCAGCAGATGGGAGTCGTAGTGGCGACAATGACTTTCCGCGAGCGTTGCCATGCTCGAGCAGCGCAGCACGTGAAAGGGGTCCAAAGGCAACGCGGTCTGACCGGCCTTGGCGGCGGCCCGTGCATTAGCACAGATGGTCGCCTCAAGCTGTCGGAATGCATCGTCACGACGTAGCATGGCCGCCACCATGGCGCCTGATTGGGAACGTTGCGGTACGTTGCCGAACGAACGATCGATGGCGTCGTTGATCTCAGCGATCTTTTCGGCAGGAATGACGCCGTCAAAAGACCTCAGAGCGACACCTCTGTCGATTCGAATCCGCTTTGCAACGGTATGACCCCGTGCCTCTGGGATGGTTTGCATAGTTGTAATCCCGCAGTCCCCGAAATTGCTTCGTAATAAAAATTATTCCATGGCGGAGTTAGTTAATGTGCGCCAGCCAACACACTACGACGATGTGTAGGGAGCGCCGCACACAAACTGTACTTCCAGTTTCTTGCCGCTGGCTGAAAAGCCTTTGGTGGCAAGGGTTCGCGGGTGCGGGGGGCGTGAGTGAGGATTGAGGTCCGTGAAAGCGGAAATTACATTTTCCGGAGGATTGTTTTAGATGCGCCCATTCGGAATTTTTAACATCCTCAGCTTCAATGCTTCAGAATTTTTTAATTGAACGATCTCGTCGAGCCTGGTCGATCCGCGCTCCGAAATGCTGTTATGACGCCATCGACTTAGTACCTGACAAATCGTTTGTTCGTGACGATATGACGCGCTGCTAGAGTCTTCGCCAAGGGCACAGGAACGCCCGACACGATACATACGCATTGAACGGATCACCACGGGGCTTGATCATGAAAACCTGGACTCGCAGCGCTGCTGTGCTCGGGCTGCTGCTCACCTTATCAGGCGTCGCGCACGCCGATCGACTCGACGACATCAGGAAAGCCGGCGTGCTGCGCGTCGCGACTTTCGACAGTAATCCGCCGTTCGGTTTCGTCGACCCGAAGACCAATCGGATCGTAGGCCTCGACGTCGACTATGCACGCGCGGTCGCAGCGAAGCTCGGCGTCAAGCTCGAGATTCAGCCCACCAATCCCGCCAACCGGATCGCGTTTCTGAAGTCGAACAAAGTCGATCTGGTTTTCGCGAACTTCACGATCACCGACGAGCGCCGCAAGGAAATCGACTTTAGCACCCCGTACTTCGCGTCGGGCACGCAGTTCATCGCGAAGAAGGGCATGTTGAAGTCGCCGCAGCAACTGGGCAGTTTGCGCATCGGCGCGGACAAGGGCACGACGAACGAACAGCAGGTCCGCGCGCAGTTCCCGGCCGCGACCATCGTTGCCTACGACGACACGCCTTTCGCATTCGCCGCGCTGCGCGCCGGCAATGTGCAGGCGATCACGCAGGACGGCCCGAAGCTGGTCGCCTTGCTCGCCAACGTGCCCGACAAGGAGAAGTACGAGATCCCGCCATTCACGATTTCGAACGACTATGAAGGTGTCGGCGTGCCGAAAAACGAGGCGAGTCTGTTGAGTATCGTCAACGAAACGCTGGTGAATCTGGAAGCGAACGGCAACGCGGCGAAGATTTACGACCAGTGGTTCGGGCCGGCGAGCAAAGCGCCGCTGCCTCGTCTGTTCAGGATTGGCGATCCGCAAAAGAGTTGAGCCGTTCGGCACGCTCACTGTCCGGCCGCCCGTTCGCATGACGGCGGCCGGTCTGTTTTATCTCTGCCAATGCATTAGCTTCTGGATGGTGACCATGAACGCGTGGCTCGAACCTCGCTACGTCGCGTGGATTTGGCGCGGCTTCGCGATGACGCTGGCGCTGTCGGCCAGTGTGATCGTTTGCTCGACGCTGCTGGGTTTCGCGCTTGCGCTCGCACGCAGCGCGCGTGCCGCGGCGCTGCGCCGCGCGGCGGCCGGCTACGTGCTGATATTCCGCAACTCGCCGCTGCTCGTGCAATTACTGTTCTGGTATTTCGGCGCGGCGGTCCTGTTGCCCGACAGCGTGATGACCTGGCTCAATACACCGCATGCCGTCACGCTTGGACCTGCCACGATGGGTTGGCCGACGTTCGAATTCGTCGCGGGCTGGTTCGGCCTCGCCTGCTATTCGACGACCTTCATCGGCGAGGAATTCCGCGCGGGGATGCGCGGCGTGCGCGGCGGGCAATATCAGGCGGCCGCGGCGCTAGGCCTGACGCGCTTCGCTACGTTGCGCCATGTGATTTTGCCGCAGGCGGTGCGGATCGCGACGCCGCCGCTCGCCGGGCAATATATGAATGTCATCAAGAACTCGTCGCTGACGATGGCGATCGGCCTAGCTGAGTTGTCGTACTCGTCGCGCCAGGTCGAGACGGAGACCCTCAAGACGTTCCAGTCGTTCGGCATGGCGACCTTGCTCTACATTGCGGCGATTGCCGCGATCGAAGTCGCATTGCTGATCTGGCAGCGGCGCGGCGCATATCAATCGGGTGGCTCGCGGTTTGTGCGCCCAGGCGGCTCATGAGTGCGCCGGACTGGCTGCCGATCCTGCGCTATCTGCTAGCCGGCGCGTTTCCCGCCGGCCCGCTCGGCGGAGTCGCGCTGACCGTGGCGCTGACGCTGACGTCGGCGGTGCTGTCGGCGCTGCTGGGCCTGGCAGGCGGCATCGCGCTCGTGATGACGCGCGGCGCGCTGCATATGCTGCTGCTCGCTGTAGTGGGATTTTTTCGCGCGATTCCGGTGCTGATGCTGATCTTCTGGACGTACTTTCTGATGCCGGTGCTGTTGCATATCGATGTGCCCGGACTCGCGACCGTGGTCTGCGCGCTGGCGCTGATCGGCGGCGCGTATCTGTCGCATTCGGTACAGGCCGGCATCGTCGCGCTCGGCGACGGCCAGTGGCAGGCCGCGATGTCGCTCGGCATGACACACGCTCAGGCGTTGCGCCATGTGCTTCTGCCGCAGGCGGTACGCACGATGACGCCGTCGTTCGTCAATCAATGGGTGTCGTTGATCAAGGACACGTCGCTTGCCTATATCGTCGGCGTGCCGGAATTCACGTTCCTCGCGAATCAGGTGAATAGCCGGCTCATGGTCTACCCGGCGCAGATTTTTTTGTTCGTGGGTCTGGTGTATCTCGTGTTGTGCGGCGCGTTTCAGTGGGCGGTCACGCGTTTGCTGGCCGGCACGTTCGATGCGGGTGGGCAGACACGCTCCCGCTAACCCGGACCCGTTTAAACATCGGGTTTATCACTACAGCAGATAAACGTATCGGATTTGCTTCGTTGCCGCTGAGCGCGTGCGCCGGTAAATTCATCGGACTGCGCCTTCGATGGCGTCCTCCGAACAGATTCGACGAAGAGT
Source organism: Paraburkholderia sp. RL18-085-BIA-A (assembly GCF_046027075.1). NCBI lineage: Bacteria > Pseudomonadati > Pseudomonadota > Betaproteobacteria > Burkholderiales > Burkholderiaceae > Paraburkholderia > Paraburkholderia sp. RL18-085-BIA-A. Next base: position 34,649 of record NZ_JARESU010000014.1, read on the forward strand.
TTCCTGTGACGACTGCCTTTGCCCCTGCTGATACCCGCCATGCCGGCGCCTCCATTGAGAAGCAGCCCATCGAGATTCGCGCTTTCGACGGCCCCGTCGGCGCGCAAGTGCTCGGGCTCGATCTCGCCAAGCCGCTCAGCCAGGACGATTTCGCGCGCATTCACCGCGCCCACCTCGATCACCACGTGCTGGTGTTTCGCGATCAACGCATTACGCCCGATCAACAGATCGCGTTCAGCCGCCGTTTCGGTCCTCTGCAGATTCATGTGCTGCACCAGTTCCAGTTGCCGGGCTATCCGGAGGTGCTGGTGGTGTCGAACATCGTCGAAGACGGCAAGCCGATCGGTTTGGGCGACGCCGGCCATTTCTGGCACTCCGACCTGTCGTACAAGGAGAAGCCGAGTCTCGGTTCGCTGTTGCATGCGCAGGAGTTGCCCGCCGAAGGCGGCGACACGCTGTTCGCCAACATGCATCTCGCGTGGGACACGTTGCCCGCGCACTTGCGCACGGCGGTGGAAGGCCGTTCGGCCGAGCACACCTACCTCGCCAAATACGCCGAACTGCAGAAGCGCAGCCCGTGGCGGCCCGATCTGTCGGCCGAGCAGATCGCTCAGGTGAAGCCGGTCGTACAGCCGATCGTGCGCACGCATCCCGAGACCGGGCGCCGCGCGCTGTTCGTCAGCGAGCATTTCACGACCCGCGTGATCGGCTTGCCGGAAGACGAGAGCCGCGCGCTGCTCGCCGAAATCTTCGCGCATAGCGTGCGCCCCGAACACATCTACCGGCATCGCTGGGCGGAACACGACATGGTGTTCTGGGACAACCGCTCGCTGATGCATCTCGCGGCCGGCACGCCGGATCATCTGCGCCGCAAACTTTATCGCACGACGATCGAAGGCGACGTGCCGTTCTGACGCAACGTCGTCCGCTTTCATCTCACACTACACGCTACCCGGAGTTTCAATGCCTGACAGGTTTCGCCCGACCGCCGAGCGGCCGTCGTATGTTCGCCGCTTCACCGCGACACTGTTGACTTTATCAATGGGCGTCGCGGGCTTCGCCGCCAGCGCGTCCGCGCATGCCGAAGGGCAGATCCGCATCGCAGAGCAGTTCGGCATCGTCTATCTGCTGCTGAACGTCGCGCGCGACCAGCAGTTCGTCGAGAAGGAAGGGCGCAAGCAGGGGCTCGACATCAAGGTCGACTGGGTGAAGCTCTCGGGCGGCGCCGCGGTCAATGATGCGCTGCTCTCGGGCGCGGTGGACGTGGCCGGCGGCGGCGTCGGCCCGCTGCTGACCATCTGGGACCGCACGCACGGCAAGCAGAACGTGAAGGGCGTGGCGTCGCTCGGCAATCTGCCGTACTACCTGGTGAGCAACAATCCCGATGTGAAAACGATCGCCGACTTCACCGCGAAGGATCGCATCGCACTGCCGGCCGTCAATGTGTCGGTGCAATCGCGCGTGCTGCAATATGCGGCGGCCAAACGTTGGGGCGACAAGGAGTACAACCGCCTCGACAAGTTCACCCAGGCGCTGCCGCATCCCGACGCGGCCGCGGCGATCATCGCGGGCGGCACGGAAATCACCGGTCACTTCGGCAATCCGCCGTTTCAGGAGCAGGAGCTGGCGGGCAATCCGAAGGCGCACATCGTGTTGAATTCTTATGACGTGCTCGGCGGCCCGAGTTCGGCGACCGTGCTTTATGCGACCGAAAAATTCCGCGACAACAATCCGAAGACGTATCGCGCGTTCGTCGATGCACTGGCCGATGCCGCGCGCTTCATCACCGCGAACCCGGATGCCGCCGCCGATATCTACATCCGCACGAATCAATCGAAGATCGACCGCGATCTGCTCGTGAAGGTCATTACAAATCCGCAGGTGCAATTCAAGGTCGCGCCGCAGAACACGTTGGGGCTCGCCCAGTTCATGTATCGCGTCGGTGCGATCAGGAACGAGCCGAAGTCGTGGAAGGACTACTTCTTCGACGACCCGGCGACGGCGGCGGGGAGTTGAGCATGTTCATCGTTGCCGGACCTTTGTCGGCCCGTTCAGTTCGTTTAGTTCGTTTGGCCCGTTCAGTCAGCACACAGGGAGCGATCTGATGGTGGCGAATCCCACACTTCTGTTTCCGCACCGCACCGGCGAGCCCCGAGTGGCGACCAGCGAAAAACTGCTCGCGGTCGAACACGTGAACCTCGAATACCGCACGCGCGAGCGGATTGTTCGCGCGACACACGACGTCAGCTTCGATGTCTACGGCGGCGATCGCTTCGTACTGCTCGGGCCGTCCGGCTGCGGCAAGTCGACGTTGCTCAAGGCGGTGGCCGGCTTCATCCAGCCGAGTTCGGGCAGCATTTCGCTCGACGGCCAGACGGTGCGCGGCCCCGGTGCGGACCGGATCGTCGTGTTCCAGGAGTTCGACCAGTTGCCGCCGTGGAAGACGGTGCTGCAGAACGTCGCTTTCCCGCTGCGCGTCGCGAAGAAGCTCTCGCGCGCGCAAGCCAACGAGCGCGCGCTGCATTATCTGGAGAAGGTCGGGCTGGCTTCGTTTGCGAATGCGTATCCGCATACGCTGTCGGGCGGCATGAAGCAGCGCGTCGCGATTGCCCGCGCGCTGGCGATGCAGCCGCGCGTGCTGCTGATGGACGAACCCTTTGCCGCGCTCGATGCGCTCACCCGACGCAAGATGCAGGAGGAGCTGTTGCGGCTGTGGGAAGAGGTCAATTTCACGCTGCTGTTCGTCACGCATTCGATCGAGGAAGCGCTCGTGGTCGGCAACCGGATTCTGCTTCTGTCGCCGCATCCCGGCCGCGTGCGCGCCGAACTCAACAGTCATCAATATTCGCAGGACAGTTACGGGCGCAGCGATTTTCAGCGCAGCGTCGCACGCATTCATCACCTGTTGTTCGAGCAGACGGAGACCGCTCAATGAGTTCGCCCGCCACTTTGCTGCCCCCGGTTCGCGAAGAGTATGAACGTCCGCTCGAACCGCTAGGCGAACTCGCTCTCGAAGCGCCGTTGCCGCTCGGCAAGCGTCTCTTTGCGCAGAGCTGGTTGCGCAAGGCGCTGATTGCGCTGGTGCTGATCGCGGGGTGGGAAATTGCCGCGCGCATGGTCGACAACGACCTGTTGCTGCCGACTTTCGGTGCGACGTTCAGCGCGTTCGTGCAGGGCGTGTGGTCCGGCGAACTGCTGCAGAAAACGGCGGTGTCGATGTCCGTGCTGCTGCGCGGTTATCTGCTAGGCGCCGCGCTCGCGTTCGTGCTGACGTCGCTTGCCGTATCGACGCGGGTGGGCCGCGATTTCCTGTCGATGCTGACCGCGATGTTCAACCCGTTGCCGTCGATCGCGTTGTTGCCGCTCGCCTTGCTGTGGTTCGGTCTCGGCACCGGCAGCCTGTTGTTCGTGCTGGTGCACGCGGTGCTGTGGCCGCTTGCACTCAACACGTACTCCGGTTTTCAGTCGGTGCCCGCGACGCTGCGCATGACAGGGCGCAACTATGGACTGACCGGCATGCGTCATGTGCTGCTGATCCTCGTGCCCGCGGCGTTGCCGTCGATTCTGGCCGGCTTGCGGGTGGGCTGGGCGTTTGCATGGCGCACGCTGATCGCGGCCGAACTGGTGTTCGGCGCGAGTTCGGGCAGCGGCGGGCTCGGCTGGTACATTTTCCAGAATCGCAATGAACTGTACACGGACCGCGTATTCGCGGGCCTCGCCGCGGTGATCGTGATCGGCCTGCTGATCGAGCATCTGGTGTTCAATACGCTGGAGCGCGTTACGGTACGGCGCTGGGGCGTCCAGCACTGAATGGCTCACGACGCCGCGAGGCACTGCCGGGGCTCGCCGCCGACTGCCGGTGGACCCGAACCGAAGCGACACGCACCGCCGCAGTCAGTCCTCCAACCATTCCCGTCGATCGCAGCTATTTGTAATCCAGTCTGCTCGTCCTTACCAAATGTGAACAATTGGCGCTCGTGCCCTTTGAGGCGGCGATCTCAGCGATGAGCTCGTCGTGCTGTTCCGTGCACGGCTGAGCATGAGGGGGATGGTGACCGGCCCGAACGACCCCGGCATGACGCCGGTCGTGTTGCGCAGTCAGTCTCGACTGCGACAGCGCACGCTTTTTGCGTAATCAGCATGCTTGTCACGACAGCGGTGGCCGACAAACCGCGTCACGTGGCTGAACCGCCCGACCGTTCAGGTAGGAGGAGCTATGCGAGGAATAAATGACCAGGCGCGCGCTGTAGTTTTTGCCATCGGGATCTCTCTGCTTGCGGCATGCGGCGGCGGGCACGACAGCGGTTCGAGTAACTCGAGCAACAGCAACACGCCCACGCCCACGCCGGCGGGCGGCGTTAATCTGCAAATCGTCTCGTTCGGCGACAGCCTGTCGGACGTCGGGACCTACGCGCCGATCGCCAACGCGGTTGGCGGCGGACGGTTCACTACGAATCCCGGTCAGGTGTGGACTCAGGATGTCGCGCAATACTACGGCGATACGCTGAGCGCCGCGTACACCATCGACATCACACATAAGCTCAGTGCGCAAAGCGGCCTCGGCTATGCGGAAGGTGGCGCCACGGTGGCGACGCCGGCGGATCAGAACGACTTCCTGACCCAAGTGATCGGCGACATCGAGATGCCCGTCAATCAGCAGATCTCGAGCTATCTGAGCGCTCACAAGAGCTTCGACGCCAATCAGCTGGTGCTCGTGTGGGCCGGCGCGAACGATGTGCTTCGGGCCGGCCAGTTGCCGGCCGCAGCCCAGCCTGTCGAGACGGCGGCGACCACGCTCGCCCAGCTTGTCGGGCAGATCGTCCAGAACGGCGCCACTCATGTGGTGGTGATCAATCTGCCGAACATCGGACTGTCGCCCACTGGCATCGCATCATCGGATGGTGGGGCCAACCTGACCCAGCTTTCGCAACTCTTCAACAGCACGCTGAACGCTGCTTTGCAAACCGATGGGCTGCAAGGGAAGGTGATCCAGATCGACGCCTATACGTGGCTGAACCAGATCATCGCGAACTTTCAGGCCAATGGTTTCACAGTGTCGAACACCGGCGTCGCCTGCGATCCGAAGAAAACGCCCGACCAGACGGCACTGCTGTGCTCGCCGGCAACCTACGTCGCCGCCAACGCGGATCAGACCTACATGTTCGCCGACGACCTTCATCCGACGACGCATCTGCATACGCTGTTTGCCCAGTTCGTGGAGCATCAGATTGCCAGCGCCGGTCTGGGCCATTGAGCTGCGGAGAACGATGAGTCGGCGGCGGAGTCGGCACGTTGCCGCGACTGCTGCCGGCAAACGAAGCAGAGAGGTTTGACTATTTCGAACTGCCATTCGGGGCGGAAAACTTCACGCTCTTGATGGCCTGGCATCCCCGGAACCATGGCGGCCCTGCGACCCGATGGCTGCGCGACATGGTGATCTGGCGGCTGCGCTAAACGAGTCATGACGCATCCCGCGTGTGTCGATTGAAAGCGGGGGCTTCGGCGGCCATTGGCCGGCCTCAGGTTGAGGGGTCACGCCTCATACCTCATTCGCTGCGGCCTGTTCTTCCCGCGCATACTGCGTAGGCGGCCGGCCGACGTGCCGCGTGAACGCGACGCTGAACGTGCTGGCCGAGCTATAGCCGACACGCTGCGCAATCTCGGCGACACGGCCTTCGTTACGACGCAGCAGGTCCTTCGCGAGCGCCATGCGCCAGGTGAGCAGATATTCCATCGGCGCAACGCCGACCGCGCGGCTGAAGCGCTCGAAAAAGCTCGAGCGCGAGAGCGCGGCCTCCCTCGCGAGCTCAGCCACCGTCCACGCGCGCGTCGGGTGTTCGTGCATTCCGCGGATCGCGGCCGCGAGGCGGCTGTCGGCAAGGCCTCGCACCAGGCCCGGTGACGCGTTCGTTCCTGCTGTGGACCGCAGCGCCTCGATGAGTAGCACTTCCAGTAGTCGTGAGAGCACGACTTCGCGCGCGGGCCGCTGCTCGCGTGATTCCTCCCGTACGAGTTGCACGAGCGTGGCCAGCCGCTGTTCGCCGCGCACATGCACGATTTGCGGCAGCAGAGAGACCAGCAGCGACGCATCCGGTGAACCGAAGCTGCAGTGGCCCGCCATCATGCGTGCGTCGATCGGGCGGTCCGGTGCGCCGAGTCGGAATTCACCGTTGCCCAGCGCGACGGGCGCCAGCGTCTCGACGCCCGGTGGTGGCGCTTCGAGGCTGGACATGGCGACGCCGTAGGCGGCTGGAATCAGCACGAAGTCACCCGACAGCAGCTCGATCGGCTCGTGTCCGTCGATCGCGATACGGCACCCGCCGTCGAGGATCACGCAATAGAACGGCTGGCCGGCATCCGAGCGGCTAATGCGCCAGGGGCTCGCGCCGAGCACGAGTTTGGAGAACCGGGCACCCGGCTGCAGCAACGTCACGACTTCGGCCAGCGGATCGATCATCGCCGGACTCCTGCAAATGAAACTTGAATGATTGATTGTAGCGAGTACGGGCTCACAGATCTATCGTTGTGCACACGCCAACCACTCCACAGGATTTCCCCATGAAAACCGTGCTGATCACCGGCTGCTCTTCCGGACTCGGTCTCGAGATCGCGCGCTGCTTCCTCGCGCGCGAATTTTAGTGGGGTCGGGGGCAGGGGGCTGGGGTGGGCAATAGGACTGCAAGACCCGACCGGCGGTTATGCAAGAGCGGGCGGAGGCAGCAAATCGAAGAGCGGCCACGCCAGGTGACCGTCTCTGCGATTAATCTTCTGAACGACCTATCGGACTTGAGGACTTGAGGACTTGAGGACTTGAGGCCTCGGGACGTGAGGGCGTGACGACACGGATCGTGCCGTGTCGCGCACTTTGTTAACGACGCTCCGTACCCTGATTGGATTCAATCTGCTGCCGCAGCCGTTCTTCACGCTCCTGAAGCTCGGGCGTAAACGCCTCGCCGAAATCCTCGGGCTCGAAGAAGGGGCGAATTTCGATTTCCGAGTCGCTGACCATCGGGTTCGGGCAGCGGCGTACCCATTCGATGGCCTCGTCCATAGATTGCACTTGCCAGATCCAGTAGCCGGCGATCAGTTCTTTGGTTTCGGCAAACGGGCCGTCGACGACAGTTCGGTCCTTGCCGGAAAATTTGACGCGCACGCCCTTCGAGCTCGGTTTCAGTCCGTCGCCGCCGAGCATGATGCCGGCCTTGACCAGTTCTTCGTTGAATCTGCCCATCGCCTCGATGAGTTCCATGCTGGGCATTTGACCGGCTTCGGATTCGGGGGACGCCTTGATCATGACCATCACGCGCATTGGGTTTCTCCTGTCAAAAGGTAAGTTCCGGGTTCTGTCGAAAGGCATTCGGTGCCTTCAACACCACGACGAACGGGTGGGCACCAAATCGACATCCGCAAGGTATCACGCGGTAGAAATTTTTCAGGCCCACACACGCCCGAATACTCGTGTCCGAATCTGGCCAGAATCATCTCCGGCTTCCCACTAAAGTTGAGGCATGAACCTCGATCCCGACACCTGCTACCAGACATTGCTTTCGCGAGATCGCCGATTCGATGGTTGGTTTTTTGTCGGCGTCGCTTCGACAGGCATCTATTGTCGGCCGGTCTGTCCCGTACGGACGCCGAAGCGGGAGAATTGTCACTTCTTTCCCAACGCCGCGGCGGCCGAGAAGGCCGGATTTCGCCCCTGCCTGCGTTGCCGGCCGGAGCTGGCGCCCGGTAACGGATTGCTCGATGTGTCGGGCCGGCTTGCCCAGGCGGCGGCGCTCATCGAAGAAGGTTTTCTGGATGGTGCGAGCCTCGCGGAGCTTGCCGCGCGTGTCGGGGTGACTGACCGCCATCTGCGCCGGATTTTCGACGCCGAATATGGCGTATCGCTGATCGAGTTCGCTCAGACTCAAAGGCTGCTGCTGGCAAAGCGCCTGCTGACGGACACGAGCTTGCCCATCAGCACAGTGGCATTGACAGCTGGATTCGGAAGCGTCAGGCGGTTCAATGACCTCTTTTTGAAGCAGTACAGTCTGAATCCACGCCGGTTCCGAAAGGACATCGACTCTCGGCCGCAAGAAACCATCACCTTTTCGCTTGGATACAGACCGCCTTTCTCGTGGTCCAGTGTGCTTGCATTTTTCGCCCAATGGCAGGTGAGCGGCGTTGAGCACGTCGGTGACGATAGCTACGCACGAGCCATCGAACTGAAGCAGGGTAGCCGGCACGTCGTGGGCTGGATCAAAGTAACGCACGCGCCGCAACGGTATGCAATAGAGACTACGGTTCCGGTATCGCTGACACCGGCGATTGCACAGGTTCTCGGGCGCGTTCGACGCATGTTCGACCTGGCCGCTCGCCCGGACCTGATCGACAGGCATCTCGGCGATCTGGCAACCGGGCTGCCGGGCATGCGTGTGCCGGGTGCCTTCGATGGGTTCGAGATCGCGGTACGCGCTATCGTCGGGCAGCGAATCCCGGCGCCCGATGCACGGGCGATCCTGTCGCGCATGGCTGAACGTTTTGGAACGAAGCTCGTGGCCCCCTTCGGTCTGACGACGACATTTCCTTGCGCATCGGTGTTTGCGGACCTCCCGGCCGCGGCGCTTCAGGCAACAGGCATCACCCGCATCCGGGCGGAAACAATCGTTGCCGTTGCAGCGGAAGTGGCCGCCGGGCGTATTGCGTTGGAGCCGCTTGCGCCTCTGGAAGAGACGCTTGATTCGCTGAGGCGTATCCGGGGAATGGACGAATGGACTGTCCAGTACATTGCGATGCGCTCGCTAGCGTGGCCGAACGCATTTCCTCACGACGACGCAGTGCTGAAGAAGAAGCTAGGCTTTTCGAGTACTGCTGCGCTCAGTCAACACGCCCAACAATGGCAGCCTTGGCGGGCTTACGCAGCGTTGCATGTTTGGCGTCTGCACGAAGCATTACACCCACGATCCGGGTGTGCTGACCGCTGAGCTACGTAGTTCGCGTATTCGAAGCGGGCTCAACAGACCTGATCTTTATCGCGGCAATGCTTGCCTTGCGCTATTCACTCGTGCGACTTCCATTCGCGGCTCGCCGATGCATGCACGAACCCATATTCCAACCACCGGATTTTCACATTCAAATGAACGTTCTCGAACTGCTCGCGCTGGCTGCAATCTGGGGGGCTTCGTTTCTCTTTATGCGTGTCGCGGTACCAGAACTCGGACCAATCGCGCTGATCGCACTCCGCGTCACAATTGCGGCGCTCGTTTTAATCCCGGTGCTTCGATCGGCAATCTCATGCGATCAGCTCAGGTCAAAGGCTTGGCCCTTGTTCGTTGTGGGCGTGACCAATTCGGCCCCACCGTTTTGCCTGCTCGCGTACTCGACCCTCTACGTGAACGCGGGCGTCGACTCTATCCTGAATGCGACGACTCCTCTTTGGGCCGCGTTAATCGCGATGGTTGCTTTCCAGGGATCCATGCCGCTGGCGCAAGTTGCCGGTTTGCTGTTGGGGCTTGTGGGCGTGGTGGTGCTGGCGTGGGAAACCAGCATCGGCGGCGGGAGCGTACTCGTGCTCGCGATTGGCGCCGCGCTGCTTGCAACCCTGTTCTACGGATTTGCGGTGAACTACTCCAAACGCCATCTTGCTGGCGTGAATCCGTTCGTCGTGGCCTTCGGCAGTCAAGTGTCCGCGTCGATTGTGCTGGTCCCGATGTCGCTATTCTTCTTGCCGAAGTACGCTGTCGCGTCATCGACCTGGGCCTGCGTCGCAGCACTGGGAGTGGTATGCACGGGCTTTGCGTACGTCCTGTTTTTCAGGCTGATTGAACGTGCTGGCGCCGCCTATGCTGCGTCGGTCACGTTTCTCATCCCTATCTTCGGAATGATCTGGGGTTCCGTTTTTCTGCAGGAACCGATCACGCCGGTGATGATCTCCGGATGCGTGATCATCCTGTTCGGAACCGCCTTGGCAAGCGGCAAGCTCGGCGGGTTGCGGACCCGCGGCGCATGAATGATGGCGGAAAGTTTAGCAAGCTCCGATGTGCGCCTGATTTTCACTAACAGCACAATCAAGAATGCTGGAGGTACGAACATCGTTCCGACGTTGTCGTCTACGACGACAAGCAACATCACCGGATTGCCGGGGCAGTAAGTCAGGCAGTGGGTGGGGCGGTCGCGGCCGGTTGGATGGGTGTCGCGATCGCCCGGTTGAATGGCCGCATTGGCGGCGTTCGGTTGATACCGTCTTGACCGAATCCGGTACGACAGCGCTTTGGTCGAAAGAGATCGACAGTCCCTGGGCGCGGGACAGTAACAGGGTCGCCTATCTACGGCGGACGCGAATAGTCATGCCTTTCAAGTGAATGCCTCAAGTGGGGCGGCCTCTGCCTGAACGGTTTCTATCATTGATCGTTCCCGACGTAGGTACTGACCTCGCTGCACACCTGGCCAAAGAGCTTCACGCGAGGCGCCCACAATTCCGTCCCAGCGCCTTGCTGGCGGCCATCGAGACAACGCGGGTGCGCTTGACAGCGGCGCCCCGAGCGCCTGATACCGGACCACGCCTCCTCGCCCGCGTTGGCTGGCCGGCAAATGCCGGTGCCATGGACGAAACAGCATCCGGACGTGGCGCGTGAAGCGAGGCATCGGACTGCCCGGACATCGGCAACTGCGCGGGTCGAACTTTGAATAGATCCGCCTGCAAGTCTCCGGTAAGGTCGTGGACGGAGGGCAGGTCGGCGGTTGGCAACACTTCTTTCAAGCTTGCTGCCGCCGCATCGGCGCCAGCCTGCAGTTCACCAGCATGCTGGCGCACGGTACGGTCGACCGCGCTCTGCACATTGGTCACCGCCAGTTCGACACCTTCCTTCACCTTGCGCAGTTCGTCGATCTGGATCTGCTTGTCTACTTCCGCCCGCACGCTATTCAGATAACGTTGCGCGCGCCCTAGCAACGTGCCGGCGGTGCGCGCGACACGGGGAAGTCGTTCTGGACCGAGCACGACCAGTGCAACCGTGCCGATGACGGCCATTTTGGAAATGTCGATGTCAAACATGGCAATCGTCCCTCCAGATTGTTGCAGATTCAATCACATGCACGGGTCATTGTTGCGAAGCCGCCGGAGGAACCTGCACGTCGATGTGCGCGGCCGCCGGCGCCGCCTTCGCTGTGGCGTCTGCCGTAACCGGCTCGATTTCCTGCATGCCTTCCTTGAAACCCTTGATCGCACCGCCGAGGTCCGCGCCGAGATTGCGGATCTTCTTCGTGCCGAAAACGAGCGCAACGATTGCCAGAACGATCAGCCAGTGGGTAATGCTAAGGCTGCCCATCATCAACTCCTTTCATATGTAATGAACCTAACAGCAACTTGTTCAGGGTCCTGCTGATCGTAGTGGCATTTGCACCTGGCGTGTATCAAACGTTCTTATAGATTCTTCAAAGAAATCTTGATTGTTCATTTGCGCCGCACGTTTCTAATATTCGCCGCACGGAGCGGATGGCGATGTCATGATTCTGCAGTGAACCGCGACGGCTCACTGCAGCACAAGCCAGGCCGCCTCCTGCCCACACCTGCGTCGTACAGGAGTTGATCCTGACTACCGGGGGATTGTTCAGTAGGATTACTTATGAGAGAGCAACCATGACTGACCTGAAACGTCGCAGCGTATTAGCCGGAGCTGCCGCCGGAGCTGTGGCACTCGGTGCAACGGCCGCTGCCAAGGCCGCCGAATTCGGCAATCCAGACCGTCCTTTGCAAGGAAGTATCAACTCGACGCCCGCCGCGATTTCCGAGCCGGGCCCGCAGAATCCGCAACTGCGCGACGTTTTGCCGTCGTTCAACAATCCGCCGCCGACGGACGTCGGCGGAATGCCGATTCCATGGGCATCCTTCAATGAGGCGCACAAGCGCATTCAGGCGGGTGGCTGGGCACGCGAAGTGACGACGAAGGCGTTCCCGGTGTCGAAGGACATCGCGGGCGTGAACATGCGCCTCGGACCGGGCGGTGTGCGCGAACTGCACTGGCACCAGCAGGCAGAGTGGGCCATCATGGTCAGCGGCGAGGTTCGTATCACGACGATCGACACCAAGGGCCGCGCTGAAGTCGCCGATGTGCAAGCCGGCGACATCTGGTACTTCCCGCCGGGCCTGCCGCATTCGCTGCAAGGTTTGGGCAACAACGGCGGCGAGTTCGTGCTGGCCTTCGACAACGGCGCAGCGGGCGAATTCAACACGCTGATGGTGACGGACTGGATGGCGCACACGCCACCGGACATCCTGGCGCAGAACTTCGGCGTGCCGGCCGAGAAATTCAAGGAAATCCCGCTCGAGCAGCTGTGGATTTACCAGGGCGCCAAGGCAGGCCCGCTTGCGGCAGACCAGGCCTACGCCGCAGCGCCGAACGGACGCCCGGACCATCCGTTCATCTTCCGCATGGGCTCCATGGCGCCGACGTTGGCGCAGCCTGGCGGTGAAGTGCGCATCGTCGATAGCAGCAACTTCCCGGTTTCGAAGACGGTGGCGGCCGCGATGGTGACGCTCCGTCCGGGTGGTTTGCGCGAGATGCACTGGCACCCGGATGCGGATGAATGGCAGTACTTCATCCAGGGTACCGGCCGCATGACGGTGTTCAACACGGGCCCGGCCGCACAAACGGTCGACTTCAATCCGGGTGACGTGGGCTACGTCGAGAAGAACCTGGGGCACTACATCAAGAACACTGGGAAGACCGACCTCGTCTTCCTGGAAATCTTCAAGTCGGATCACTTCTCCGAAGTGACTCTGGCGCAGTGGCTGGCGAACACGCCGCGCCAGTTGGTGCGTGAGCACCTGCGCGTCGATGACGCCACGCTCGACGTTATTCACAAGCTGAAGAATCGTCGCGACGTGCTCGCGTAAGCGCAAGCAGTCCTGCAGTAACAGTGGCGCGCCGCGTGCACGCAGGTTCGACCTGAAGCGGACTCACGGCGCCCACTCCGGATTCAATGCTGTCCCGCTGTGATTGCGGGGCGCAAGCAGTCGTCCCGTATCGACGCAACGTAGCACTTTGAAGAGGCGCCCACCATGTTGATGGCAATCAAACGCACTGCCAGCTACGCCCTGTCCGGGGAATCGACGGCCGACACCGTCGCGGCGATGCGTGATGTCCTCGATAACAAACGCCGTGGCGTCCGTGCGCTGCTGCCGTTCGCCGGCCCCGGGGTGATCGCCTCGGTCGGCTACATGGACCCGGGCAACTTCGCGACCAACATCCAGGCGGGCTCGACCTACGGTTATGAACTGCTTTGGGTGGTGCTGCTGTCGAGCCTCGTGGCGATGCTGTTTCAGGCGATGTCAGCCAAACTCGGCATCGTGACCGGCCGTAGTCTCGCGGAACTATGCCGCGACGAGTTTCCGCGTCCGCTCGTGATCGGCATGTGGATCGGCTCGGAGATCGCCGCGATGGCGACCGATCTGGCAGAGTTCATGGGCGCGGCGATGGGGATCTCGCTGCTGTTTCATGTGGCGATGGGGTGGGGACTGCTGATTACCGGCGCCATCACTATCGGCATTCTGTCGCTCGATAAAAAGGGTTTCCGTCCGCTCGAAATCGTAATCGCCGCGCTCGTCACCGTCATCGGTCTGAGCTATCTATGCGAACTCGTGATCGCACCACCGAACTGGCACGCCGCTATCTTTCACACCTTCGTGCCGCATCTGCATGGCAACGACGCGCTGATGCTCGCGGTGGGCATCATCGGCGCGACCATCATGCCGCACACGATTTATCTGCACTCGGGTCTGACGCAGAACCGCGTACCGGCGCACGACAACTACCAGCGCCGCAAGCTGGTGCGGTTCTCGAACCGTGAAGTGGTGATCGCACTGGGCTTTGCCTGCTTCGTGAACCTGGCGATGGTGGCCATGTCCGCTTCCGTGTTCAGCAAGAAGGCGCCCGGCATTTCCGACTTCACCGTGGCGTATCACACGCTCACGCCTGTTCTTGGCGCCGGAGCGGCAGCACTGTTCCTCGTTTCACTGCTGGCTTCGGGTATTTCCAGCTCGGTGGTGGGAACGATGGCCGGTCAAAACATCATGCAGGGCTTTGTCGGATTCAAGACGCCGGTGCTGGCACGACGCCTCATGACGATGGTGCCGGCCGTCATCGTCTGCATGACGTGCAATCCAATGAACGCAATGGTGGATAGCCAGATCGTGCTCAGCATCGTCCTGCCAGTCCCGCTCATCGCACTCGTGGTGCTGTCATCGCGGCACTCAGTGATGGGTCGATTCACTGCGTGCCGCAAGCTGATCGGCACGGCCGTCGTCGCCACAGGCGTGATTCTGGCCCTGAACGTGATGCTCATCTGGCAGTCGGTCGTCTCGTAACAGCGCGCGAGTGCGAAGCGCGACTTCGTGACTGGCGCTACTGACGGCAGTCGTCCTTGTTTCTATGGCAGCGTGGTCAGGCCGCTGAAGATCCATGCCCGTATGCACACTCTCGATTCTCGTGAAATCTTCAAGCCGTTTGCCGCCCTCGGTAAGAAGAAACTGCCGGAAGTCGCGAGCCGCCGGCGGCAGGGGGCGGTCCGCGCGATGGGCGACACACCACTGGCGTTTAAGTGGAAAGCCCTGCACGTCGAGCACCCTGAGCAAGCCGGCGCGCACTTCGGACTGAACCGCTTGTCTTGATAGAAAGCTGATGCCCATGCCGGCCATGACCGACTGCTTGATCGCTTCTTCGCAGCCGATTTCCATAAAACGCGGCGTCGATTCGTGACTGCGGAATGCGTCGTTGGCGGCGTTGCGGGTGTCAGTACCGCTCTCACGTACGAGCAGGCATTCGAGCGCGATACGCGCATAGGGGATGTCGGGTTCATATGCAAGCGGATGCGTCGGCGCCGCCACCAGTACGAAGGGATTAGGTGCAAACGGCTCGGCTACGATGGCAGGGCCATCCGGCGCATGCACCATCACGGCGAGGTCGATCTCGTCGCTTCGCAGCAAGATGATGAGTTGATCGCGACTGCGCACTGTCATGTCGAGATCGACCCCGGGGTTGCGCTGCATGAACGAGTTGATCAGATGCGGAAAGAAGTAGCTGCCGGAGGTAATCAATCCAACTCGCAGACGCTGGATGCCACCTGTCATGAGGTCCGCCAGTGATTGCTCGGCGGTCTTCAGATCTGCAAGAATCACCCGGCAGTGTCGCAGAATCAGCTTGCCTGCTTCGGTCAGTGAGATCCGCTTACCGGAGTGGCGGAACAGCGGCAAGCCAGCCTGCTCCTCCATCTGCTTGATCTGCATCGATACGGCCGGCTGGGTCAGGTGAAGGTCCTCAGCTGCGCGGGAAAAACTCAAGTTGCGCGCCACACTTTCGAAAGCCTTGAGTTGTCGAATCGTTATATTTCTCATGTGAGACCGTGCGTCTCCTTTCAGGAACGTAAAGACGCCCACGAGAAATCTGGGGCCCCACGGCAGTTTATCCCCAGGGCGCGACACAATGTCGCAATAGTGAATTCGTGTTGGCGACACAATCCCATTGCATGCCTATCTCTCAGAAGTGGACTGAACGTCAGGTCCGATTCGCCTGGATAGCAATACGTTGGAGACCAACGCCAATTCGGCGAAGGACGCCTGGAACGTAAAGACGACTGACAAGGAGATACTGCTCACGCTTCGAGTGATTCTTGTCAATTGGCTCGGTCAGCTTGAATTTCATTGGTGTCTGCGTTTTACGTTTCACGATCGTAGCGCGGGGCAATACCCGTGGCGGGCATAACGTCGCGAACACGTAGATGGACGAGAGCGCAGCCGCGTAGCTTACTGTCGATCACGACATTGAACAGTGGTAGATCGCGGATTGAATGCGCATTCTGGAGATGATTCTGGATAGACCCGTTGTCCTTCAACTTCAGCGGTGGCTCTTTCCCAACCAGTTTGTCCTTGGTTCAGGGCTCACGAGTTTGGCTGGTTCCATGCCAGACTCCAATTGGGTGATCCGTCTAATTTGTTATTCAGGCGCGGACGACGCGTGTGACGAAAATGTAATCTTTCGGTCAGCGCATGGATAAGGTGTGGTTATGCACACTCGCTATCCGACATTCGAATTGTTGAATTCACTCGCGGACCGGGCGGACTCATT
Organism: Paraburkholderia sp. RL18-085-BIA-A; assembly: GCF_046027075.1. NCBI lineage: Bacteria > Pseudomonadati > Pseudomonadota > Betaproteobacteria > Burkholderiales > Burkholderiaceae > Paraburkholderia > Paraburkholderia sp. RL18-085-BIA-A. The sequence continues at coordinate 50,752 of NZ_JARESU010000014.1, forward strand.
TCGCTCGTCTCTAAGCAACCTTCGCTGCGCTCGTCCGATTCACTCGCTTTAGCCAGTTGATCATGCGTATTCTTTCTGCCGAATCGGTCGAGCGGGATGGAGACGACTGTCGTCGCTTCCGCGCGGGCAAGGCTATGTCGTCGACCGCGTCAAGAACGATCGCAAGGCGCAACTCGCACTCGCTACCGCGCGATATGCGCTGGTTGTCTTGAACTTGATGTTGCCTCGCGAGTCGAGATCTCGATCTTCTTGTCTGGCTTCGTCACATCAATCGTGTAGTGCCGGTCTTCACCTTCAAAGAAAATGACTGCGCCGCCGGTTGTGTACGCGCCTTTGAGGCCGGCGCCGACGTTCATCTGAACAAGCCCCTCGACTCGCGCGAACTGGTCGCTCGATCTCGCGCGCTAGTACGTCGCTCTCAGGGGAGCTCGGTGCGAATATTATCGAAACGGTGCGGAGGGTCGGATATGTTATCAGAGACGAGGAGGGGAGAAGGGAGGTGCAATCTGCACTCGAATGTGATCGCGCGGATAGTCGAGACACGCAACCGCGTGTCACAAACGATGTTTAAATTTTCCGGACTTAATACGAGCCAACTCATGAAGATTAGCTTTCGCCTGCTCGTCGCCGCCGGCCTTTGCATGGCATCGACTGCATTCGCCGCACAACCTGCCACCACTCCACTCACGCCTGTTTCCACCACTCCGTTGCCCAACGTGACCGGCGGCGACTTCGATCATTTCGCAGTCGATCTGTCCCGCTCGCGTCTTTACGTGTCGGCCGAGACGTATGGCTCCATCGAAGTGTTCGGTCTGCCCGATGCCGTGCACATCTCCAGTATCAGGACGGTTGCGAAAGCGCCACACAAGATTCTGCTGGCAAATGGAGGCAAGGAACTGCTTGTAGCCGACGCAGGCGACGCGGACGTCAAGGTAGTCGACACGACGCACTTCAAGGTCGGAAAAACCATCGCACTCGCACCGCAACCCGACTCCGGTATTGCGGACCGTAAGAGCGGCATCTTTTATATCGGCAACGGTGGCGCGCAGTCACATCAGGATCATGCCTATATCAGTCTCATTTCGCTTAAAAGCCATTCCGTGATGGGCCGGATCGACGTGCCCGCAGGCCAACTGAAAGCAATGGTCATCGATCCGGCGACGCACCGCCTGTTCGTGAACATGCGCGACAAAAACGAAGTCGGCGTGATCGATTTGCGCACGCGCAAATTGACGGCCACCTGGCACGTTCCCGGCCCGAGCCGAAATTCCGCCATGGCCTTCGACCCGAAGAGCGGGCGCCTGTTTATCGGTTCGCGTGACCCCGGCAAGCTGTTTGTGATGAATGCGCGCGACGGCTCGATCATCCAGTCGCTCGACATCGTCAACACGTCGGACGACATGACTGTCGACGCGGCCCATCGTCACCTGTTCATCACAGGCTCGACCGGTCTAGATGTCGTCGACCCTGTCGGGCCGGATCAATACGCGGTCAAGCAGCATCTCGACACACTCGGCGGCAAGACCTCGGTCTACATTCCGTCGCTCCAACGGGTCTATGTCGTTCATACGAAGGGCCCCGACGCGGCGATGGCGGGACTGCAGGTGTTCAGTGTGCGCTGAAGCGCGAAGTCGCTCTGTCAGTGCTGGGCTCGGCATCGAGCCCGGTGAACGCGCGGAGGTATTGAGGCCCTTCCATGCAGTATTGGGAGCGCAGAGCAGGCAAGGGCGGGACGCGACCTCGGCCTGTGTGTCGTCGCTGCGATCACGCGCGTTCAGGGCGTTGTGATCGTGATAGACGATAACGAGCCGGGTTGCAAAATGCTTGTCCAATTCAAGCGCAGGTAACGATCGTATGCTCTAGCTATCGTCGAAGTTACGAAACGTTTCGACTAATTTGAGTGCCTGGATGCCGACTTCGCCTCGCATGAATTCAAAAAAAAATATCTAAAGGCGACCCCAAAAAAGAATAAGCGAGCCGTATTCCATTCCAGATTTGATCTTGGCAGTACCTTAGATCGGTCTAAACGAGAAAAATAACAATGCTGTAATCGTCCGGACGGCTTTGGGTAACGAAGTAGCCGCTATGCTGACAACTAACCTCCCGCGGTCACGCTCGCGGGTAGCGATGCGGGTCGAACCCCCGCGTCGAGCTCGACTTCGGCAGATGGAGTGCCCACCTATGGTTTCTTGCCCCCCCACGCCGCCGTATTGCGCCCGAAGCCTGTCGGCCGGTGCGCGCCGGAGAACACGATGAACCAGTTGGCGTCGATCCGCATCTTCGCCAAAGTCGCGGAATGCCTGAATTTTGCCGAGGCTGCCAAGCAGTTGGGCATTTCCAATTCGGTGGTCACGCGCAGTGTCGCGACGCTCGAGGAACACCTGGGCGTTCGGCTGGTCAACCGGACTACGCGACGCGTATCGTTGACAGGAACGGGCCAACTATATTGGACGCGCTGCGTCGAGTTGCTCAGGCAGCTCAATGACATGGACGAATGTATCGCCTCCGCAGTGGGACAGCCGGCCGGTTCGTTGCGGATCGCGGCGTCGTCGCTGTACGCGACCACGGATCTGCCGGATGTGCTGGCCGCATATCGCGTCCAGGAACCCCGCATGAGTTTCGACCTGACCGTGTTCGACAATATGAGCGACGTCGCGGCCAACGAGTTCGATGTCTGTTTCAGTGCGGAACGTCGCCTGCGTGACTCATCGCTGGTATGCCGGCCGCTCGCGCAAACACGCGACGTGATTGTTGCCAGTCCGGGCTATCTAGCGCGATGCCCGGCGCCGCGCACGCCTGGCGAACTGGCCTCGCACGACGTGCTCGTCGCGTCGGATGCGCCAAGTCGTTACTGGGAGTTTCGCGACACCCACGGCACACAACGCGTCGTCGTGCAGCCGATCATGAACGTACAAAGTCCTCAGGTCGTCAAGCGTTTGGTGCAGGCCGGAATGGGCGTCGCGCGCTTATCACGTTCGTTCGTGCGGGCCGAACTGGCCAACGGCAGCCTGCGCGCGTTACTGGACGACGCGACACTATGCGGCGACGAACGTACTGTGTGGCTGCTGTATTCTGGGCAACCGTACATGGCGATTGCGTTGCGCAGATTCGTCGACTTCGTTGTGGAGCGTTATCGTCAGAAACCACCGGAAAGCAAGGCACAGAAAAAGGAGGGCGTCGGCCCATCACAACACCGATCGAGCAATACTGAATTGCTCTGGGGCGAGATTTTGTAGGTCCTAAAGTGCGAAAACCTGACGTCGGCTGCGGCTCTATGCTGCGCGATTAGCGCGAGCGACGCACTGGCGCGGTGTTCTCACTCACAAGGATCCGCATACATGAAAAAACTCCTGATTGCCGTAGTCGCCAATACGGCGCTTGGCTGTTCGCTTGCCCCTATCAGCGCGATGGCGCAAAGCAGCGTCACGCTGTACGGCCTGATCGACGAAGGCCTGAATTACACCAGCAATACCGGTGGCCATTCGAACATACAGATGGAAAGCGGTTTTACGCAAGGCAGCCGCTTTGGCCTGAAGGGTTCGGAGGATCTGGGCGGCGGCACCAAGGCTATCTTCCAGTTGGAAAACGGATTCGACGTCAACTCGGGCAAGCTCGGGCAAGGTGGGCGGATGTTCGGACGTCAGGCCTACGCCGGCTTGAGCTCGGCGCAATTCGGCACGCTGACGATGGGTCGCCAATACGACTCCGTCGTCGACTACCTCGCACCGCTCACGGCGAACGGGAACTGGGCCGGCTTCCTGATGTCGCATCCATACGATAACGACAACACCGACAATTCGTTCCGCTTGAACAACAGCGTGAAGTACACGAGCAATACGTACGGAGGCTTTACGTTCGGCGGTCTGTATGGCTTCAGCAACCAGGCAGGTGGCTTCGCGAACAATCGCTCTTACAGCCTCGGCGCGCAATACGTGGGTAGCGCAGTGACGGTGGCCGCGGCTTATATGCAGATCAACAATCCGGGCGGCACGACGGGCGGTTCGCTCGCAACCGACGACACCAACTTTTTCGCCAGCCGTCAGCAGGTCTGGGGCGCGGGCATCAACTACACGATCGGACCGACGTTGCTCGGCTTTGTGTATAGCCATACGAGCCTGAATGACGCGACCGGTTCGGTATACGTTGGCAACTTCGCGAACACCGCGAGTAGCCTTAAATTCGACAACTTCGAGCTCAACGCCAAGTATCAATTCACGAAGGCCGCGTATGTCGGTGCGATGTACAACTACACGATCGCCCATTTCAACAGCAATGCGGGCAATTCAAAGCCGAAATACCAGCAGTTCGGCTTGATGGCGGACTACAACCTGTCAGGACGCACTGACGTCTATGTGCAGGGCATGTACCAGCACGCATCGGGTGGCGGCACAGTGTCGGCGCCGTTGAATACCGCGTTCATAACAGGCGCGGATGCTCCGTCATCGACCGCCAATCAGTTCCTCGCGCGTGTCGGCATCCGGCACACGTTCTAAGCGTTCCCGCTTTACGGCTATCGGGCAGGGTGTGCCCGATAACCTGGCGCTACGCATTGCGTCGCTGGATACCGTGCCTTCGGCTGGCGCTTATCAACATTGTTGCGCAGATGGAAAAAGAATAGGTAACCTGTTCACGTGTCGTCGTCAAGTCACGCGGATAGGATGACCGCATGAACGTTGCAAATATTGTTACTAGACTGCGGGCAGATTCGTTAGTGATCCTGACCCACCTCAGACCGTTTTCGAACCTACGTTCAAGTGCTAAGCGCGCAGCCGTACCCTACTAAAGCGACAAAACTAGCCGTGACTTAATCGCCGACGTCAAATTTTTATGTTGTTAGAACGACTAACCGGGCGGTTCGCCGCCGCGCAGCGAGCCGCCAATCCCTCCAAACCAGCAGCAAACCTGGAGTACGCAGACGAGCGAGCATGCCCACGTAGATGGTGTTTATCCCTTCCCGGCTGTGATGCAGACGCGGACGATCGAAACCAACGGTACATCCATCCATGTGCGGGTCGGCGGTCACGGTCCAGCGGTCGTTATGCTGCATGGCTTCGGCACAACGGGCGACATGTGGGGGCATCTGGCGAGCGCACTCATCGAAGACCACATGATTATCGCGCCCGACCTGCGTGGGCTGGGCCTCTCGTCGAAGCCTGAGGGCGGCTATGACAAGAAGAATCAGGCGGCGGACGTGGTGGGCGTTCTGGACGCCCTGGGCGTGCATACGGCCGAATTGGTGACGCACGACATCGGCATCATGGTCGGCTTCGCAGTTGCCGCCGCCCACCCCGAGCGCGTGAGCCGATGGGTGGCGATCGATGCGCCGCTGCCCGGCGTCGGACCCCGGGATCAGATCACACGGGATCCGGCCATGTGGCACTTTGGCTTCGGTGGTCACGACATGGCGCGCCTGGTCGCCGGTCGCGAGCGCATCTATCTGGACCGCTTCTGAAACGAACCTTCCCGGGACCGGAAGCGGTTTGATGAAGCGAAGCGCCAGCACTATGCGGCGCTCTATGCGCAACCCGGCGCAATGCGAGCGGGCTTTGCCCAGTTCCTGGCGTTCAGCCAGGATGCGGCCGACAACAGGACGTTGCTTGCGCAGGGCAAGCTTCAGATGCCGGTCCTGGCCTTGGGTGGCGAAGCTACATTCGGCCCTATGATCGGCGCGGTGATGCGGTGTGTCGCCGATAAGGACGAAGATGTGATCATCCCGGATTGCGGGCACTGGATCACGGAAGAGCAGCCGCAGGCGACGACAGACCTGGTCGTCGACTTCCTGCATCGCCGTTCGTGAGTTAGCTAGCGTTACGTAGTGCGGCGCCGCACGGCTGGTCCAGCCCGCGCCGCAGTCCCTCGACTAGCAATGGAATTGCCGTGGTTTCTGGCCGCTCCAGGCGGGAAGCAGCACGCCATCGGTGATCCGACGAGATTCGCGAAAGCTTGGGGGTGATCCTGGCCTTGTCGGGCTCCAGCCGGGCAGATGTCGCTTTGATTTTAGCCTCCGTTCATAGTAGTAAACTCCGGTGGAACCTGTGATAAATCACAGGTTCCACTCTTGTTGCCTTGTAAGGACGTTCGAAGCTTGACGCCAACCTGACAGATTGGACCCAAAGCAGGGTCGCTATCTGATTCCCGGAATCGCCTACTTCACCAACATTCCGGTCAGCCAATAAGCCTGGCTGAGGGTAATGATGCCCGCAATAATGGCCAGTCCGATACTGTGCTTCAGCGTGAAGCGGAACAGGTCAGACTCTCGCCCGATCAGTCCGACCGCCGCGCATGCGATCGCGATCGACTGAGGCGAGATCATCTTTCCCGCTACGCCGCCCGTGGAGTTGGCGGCGACGAGCAGAATGTCGGACACGCCGATCTGGTGCGCAGTCGTCGCCTGCAACGCGGCAAAGAGCGCATTCGAAGACGTGTCTGAGCCAGTCAGGAACACACCGAGCCAGCCGAGCAGAGGCGCAAACAGCGGATACGCGGTGCCCGTTTTGGCGAGCAGCAGCGCCATCGTCACGGACATGCCCGAATAGTTTTCGACGAACGCGAACGCGAGGACGAGACCAATCGACAGGATTGGGCGGCGCAGTTCCCTAAGCGTTTCTGCAAACGTATCGAGGGCTGTTTTCGCGGGCATGCGCAGAAACACGATGGCAATGAGCGCCGCAAGGAAAATACCAGTGCCGGTCGCAGCAACCAGATCGAGCCTGAATACGACATCAAGCGGCGTCGGCGTCGCCACAACGGGTGCGCCGCGGATGATCAGGCGGTCGATGAACGGCATGTGGAACGACAGCGTCGTCGCTGCGAGCAGTCCCTTAGGCCCAAACAGCGCCTTGAAGCCACCGAGGCCCCACACCGTAATCGTCGCGGTAAGGAACAGAAACGGCGACCATGCCTGCAATATCGTGCTCATCGGAAAGGGACTCGGCGTTCTCACACCGCCGAAGCCGCCCGCCATGCCCGTCATACCTGATGGCCCCGCGCCAAGCGCTGCCGTGCCGCTGCCGCTGACGGCGGGCGCGAATGCAATCTTCGGTTGCCACATCTTCAGGAACAGACCGAGTGAAACGAGACTGACGATTGACGACGCAACGTCCGGAAGTTCCGGTCCCAGAAAATTCGAGGTCAGATATTGAGTCAGTGCGAAGCTGCCGCCCGCGACCAGCGCGGCAGGCCACGTCTCACGCAAACCTTTCTTGCCGTCCATGATGTACACGAGCCAGAACGGCAGGAAGATAGACATGAACGGCAACTGCCGGCCGGCCATTGCGCCGATCGAGAACGGGTCGAGACCCGACACCTGACCCGCAACGATCACCGGAATCCCAAGCGCGCCGAATGCGACCGGCGCCGTGTCCGCGATCAGACACAAGCCCGCCGCATAGAGCGGATTAAAGCCGAGTCCGACGAGCAGCGCAGCTGTAATCGCAACAGGCGCACCGAAGCCAGCCGCGCCTTCGAGAAACGCGCCAAACGAGAAGCCGATCAGAAGCATCTGCAGGCGCCGATCGTCCGTCAGGCCCGTGATCGAACTGCGGATGATATCGAACTGTCCCGAGCGGACCGCGACCTTGTAGACGAAAACCGTCGCAACGATAATCCACGCGATCGGCCACATACCGTAGAAAAACCCATAGAGCGCCGATGCGAACGCCATGCCGAGCGGCATGCCATAAATTGCCACCGCGATGACAAGCGACAGCGCGAGTGTCAGCGCCGCGGCGATATGCCCTTTCACCCTGAACAACGCGAGACAGACGAAGAACAGAATAATCGGTCCGCCTGCCGCGAGCGCGGACAGGCCAATGCTATCCAACGGCAAATAATTCTGATGCCAGACTTCCATCACTACAGTCTCCTTTCTCTATTAATCCGGCGCGGCCTTTGCGGCCGCGTCCGCGTGGTTGTTTTACATCTGTGCGCCGATCATCCAGGGAACGAATTCCTCGTTGCCTACGCCGAGCGCTTCGCTCTTGCTTTTCGCGCCTGACGCAACACGGATGATCATTTCGAAAATCTCACGGCCCTTCTGCTCGACCGTTACGTCGCCATCCATGATCTCGCCGCAGTTGATGTCCATGTCGTCGGTCATGCGCGTGTACATCCGCGTGTTGGTCGCGAGCTTGATCGAAGGCGCAGGCTTGGCGCCGAAGCACGAGCCGCGTCCGGTCGTGAACAGCACGAGATTCGCGCCGCTCGCAATCTGTCCGGTTGCGCCCATCGGGTCGTAGCCGGGCGCGTCCATGAACACCAGGCCTTTCGCGGTCACGGGCTCTGCGTAGCGATAGACGTCCACCAGTGGTGTCGAGCCGCTCTTTGCAACCGCCCCGAGTGATTTCTCGAGAATCGTCGTCAGTCCTCCGGCCTTGTTGCCCGGGGTCGGGTTGTTATCGATGCTGCCCTTTTCGCGCTCTGCATAGCTTTCCCACCAATGAATGCGATCCACGATTTTTTGGCCGACTTCCGGTGTGACGGCACGCCGCGTGAGCAGGTGTTCCGCGCCGTAGATCTCCGGCGTCTCGCTGAGAATCGCCGTACCGCCGTGCTGCACGAGCAGATCGACGGCCGCGCCAAGCGCAGGATTCGCCGTAATGCCCGAATACCCATCCGAGCCACCGCACTGCAGCGCAATGTTCAGATGAGCCAGGGGCAGCGGCTCGCGCACCGCCTGGTTCGCGACCGGCAGCATTTTCTCGATGGCGGCAATGGCGGCGTCGACTGTTTTCTGCGTGCCGCCCTGTTCCTGAATGACGAGCGGAACGGTCATCTCGCCAGTCTCGACCCCCTCGGCGACGAACATCGCACCCATCTGATTCGCCTCGCAGCCAAGCCCGATGACGAGCACGCCGGCGAAATTCGGATGCCGCACATAGCCGCCAATCGTGCGGCGCAACTGCTGGATGCCCTCGCCGTTGTGGTCGATGCAGCAGCCAAAGCTGTGGGTAACCGGAACAATGCCGTCGACGTTAGGCCAGGCATCCAGCGCACCGGGTGTGGAGAAATGCTGCGTGACCAGCTTCGTTACCGTCGCGGAGCAGTTGACGGTGCTGACCACGCCGATGTAGTTGCGCGTCGCCACGCGGCCGTCAGCGCGACGAAAGCCCTGGAACGTGAGCGCTTCTTGCGCGGGCGACACGGCCTTGACGTTCGTGCCGAATGCGTAGTCGCGCGCGAAGTCGCCCATCGAGACGTTTTGCGTATGAACGTGCGTGCCGGGCTTGATCGGCTGCGTGGCGAATCCGATGATCTGGCCGTAGCGCCGAACCGGGTCGCCGGCTTTCAGTGCGCGCACTGCCACTTTGTGCGCTGCCGGAATATCGTCGGTGACGAGCAGGCCGTCCAGTTCATGCAGCACGGTGCCTGCGGTAATCGCGCCGCGCGCGATTACCACGTCGTCGTCGCCATGCAGCGTGATGACCAGTGAGGTAGAATCCGCCATGTTTTTCCTCTTGAATTGTGGGGCTCGTGAGCGTCGGCAGCGGGATCAGCCGTCCGCGTCTTAGCTGTGACGAATAGTGATTTCGTTCACGAGGCGAAGCAAATCGGTCAGACCAATTTCTGGAAACACCGGAATGGGATTTCACAGTCTTTCGTCTAGCGCGCTCGACAGGACCGTCCGGCAGCTCGAAGAGAAAGTGCTCGAAGGCAGTTGGGGCAGTTCAGCGCGCCTGCCTGCGGAGCGCTCGCTAGCGGAGTCGATGGGTGTGTCGCGCTCGACGGTGCGCGAGGCGATCCAGCGGCTCGTCAGCCGGGGCATGCTTGAAACGAAGCCCGGTAGCGGCGTGTATGTCGTACAGAAACAGCCAGCGCGTCTTAGCGCACCCTGGTTGCAACTGGTCACGGAGAACCCGCCGTTGCGGGCGGAAACGCTTGAATTCCGGCTGGTTTTCGAGTGCGCGGCGGCACGCTTCGCCGCGCAGCGTTCGACACCACAAGAACTGGACAAGCTCCAGGCGATTCTATTGAAGATGCGCAACGCGGTCGCGGCTCACGACGTGGATGCGGAAGCCATCGTCGACGGCGAGTTTCATACGGCGCTAACCGCCGCGTCGCACAACCGGATGCTCGACCAGTTCTATGCGAGCGTCATTACCATGCTTCGCGAACACATCGCGGCAAATACGTTCGATGCGACTATCAACAACTCGAACGCCGCCATTCAATCGACCATGCGGCTTGGCCAGCACGAATCCATTTTTTTCGCGGTGCGAGACCGCGACCCCGACGCCGCGCAACAGGCAATGTTCGCGCACATCGCTTTTGTCGGGAAACAGTTCGAGCCCGGCTTTCCTCAATAGTCGCTCACACGCTCACGTTTCCCGAATCTGGGGCGAACCGGCAAGAGGCTTGCCACTTCCGCTTCGCCGGCAAGCCAGGCTTCAGCCAATGAGATCGGCACCAGTCGTAAGGACAATCTTTCCAAAGTGTGTGCCGGAATCGATCAGCTCGTGAGCGCCGCGAGCGTCGGCAAGCGCAAAGGTCTTGAAGACAACCGGCTTGATCTTGCCGCTCTCGATGTGCGGCCAGACCTGCCGCTCCAGTTCATTGATAATGGTCGCCTTGTCCGCGGATGTGCGCGATCGCAATGTCGAGCCCATATGGGTAAGACGTTTCGTCAGCATCGGCAAGACGTTGAGATCCTTCGCCGGCCCCTTGATCACGCCCACCTGGAGGATCCGTCCGTCCATGGCCGCGGCGTCATAGTTTCTAGCCACGTAGTCGCCGGCAATGATGTCGAGGATCACGTCGACGCCTCTTCCATCGGTAGAACGCTTCGTTTCGGCGACGAAATCTTCCTCGCGGTAATCAATCGCGAGGTCTGCGCCTAACGCCAGGCTGGCCTCCCGATGCGCCTGCGAGCCAACTGTCGTGATGATTTTCGCTGCGCCGAACGCCTTCGCCAGCATGGTCGCCGTGGTACCGATACCTGACGCGCCGCCATGGATCAGCACCGATTCGCCGGCAACCAGCTTGCCGCGCTGGAACAGGTTCAGCCATACCGTCATAAACGTTTCGGGCATGGCGCCCGCTTCGACCAACGTCAGGCCTTTGGGGATATGCATCGTGTTGCAGGCGTGCGCGACTGCATATTCTGCGTAGCCACCGCCGGGAATCAATGCACACACCAGTTCGCCGATCCGGAATTGGGACACGTCCGAGCCAACGGCAACCACTTGACCTGCCACTTCCAGCCCAGGAATGTCCGAAGCGCCGGGGGGCGGATCATACAGCCCTTTGCGCTGGAAAACGTCGGGGCCGTTCACGGCAGCCGCGTGGATGCGGATCAGAACCTGATCGGCGGCTGGCATCGGCACCGCGCGCGTACTCGGCACCAGGACCTCAGGACCGCCGGGCTGTTTGATCTCAATGGCCGTCATGGACGACGGCAGCCGATAAGTTGAAGCAGACATGGATACCACTCCTTCTGAAGATGAGGCTCGATTGATCCGGGCGGATCATTGAACGAGGAACTCTTGCGTTCAGTATAGGTCTCGACATTGATGAATATGTGCAGCATTATTCACGCGGTGAGATGCAAATCTGCATCAGGAGGGCGGCACCATGAACTGGGACGACGCGCGCGTGTTTCTCGCGGTGGAGCGCGAAAAAACGCTCCGTGGAGCGGCCAGGACGCTTAATCTCGATCAGGCGACGGTCGGCAGACGGATTGCGGCGCTAGAGCACGCCCTACGTGCAACGCTCTTCCTGCGCACCTCCGAGGGTTACGCGTTGACCGCCGCGGGCGAGGCCGCGCTGAGATCAGCGGAGAAAATGGAACACTCCGCACACGAACTCGTCAGACGAACTCAAGGCACTGATACACGCCTTGCGGGGGATGTGAGAGTCACCAGCACCGACTCGATCGCGCTCGAATTCCTGCTTCCCGCCATCGAACGCCTGCATGCTGCGCATCCCGAAGTGCGAGTCCTGCTGGACACGTCGACGCGCATGCTAAATCTGGCGAAGCGTGAAGCGGATATCGCGGTCCGGTCAGTCAGGCCGGATAATCCCGATCTCGTCGCGCGGCGCCTGGCTCGCTGGCCCATGGCGCTCTTTGCATCGAATGCTTATCTCGATCAGCACGGCAAGCCCGCGGCTGGTTCCGCATTCGCGGGCCACGATCTTGTCGTCTATCAGGGAAACTGGACCGGTAATCGATCACCGACTCTTGCTGGCGAACCGTTACACGCGGGGCGCATCGTATCGACCTTCAATTCCAGCCTCATGCTGCGTACCGCGGTAAAGGCCGGCCTCGGCATCGGTGAGCTTCCGATACATCTGGCTGAACACGACGGCCTGGTGCAGATATGGCCGGAACCCACCCGCGGGGCGGTCTACGAAATCTGGCTCGTCACGCATCAAGACCTTCGACATACCGCGCGCATCGCAGCAATGATTGACGGCATCGTCTCGGCGTTCGAAGATCACACAACCCACACAAAATAGTCACGCTCGACTTAGCGGATGCTGGGTGTGTTTTGTTGCAAATAGTCTTCGGCGGCGTGCCACCGGCATCGGGCATGTTGATCACCATCGGGGTTACCATGCGCGCCAGCAGGTGGCGCACCACGAGGCGGAACTGCCCACGTCTTTGATGCTGTTGGTCCTCAATGCGGATGTCACGGAGGAGGCCACGGAGGACGAGATCAGGCGGTAGGTTCTCTCATTCAGCAAGAAAGGGCGGATTTCGAATTGCGCGTGCGGCAAATGATCAATTTCGCCGACGAGATCCGCAGGACCTTCGTTGGCATATTGAACAGGTCGCCTGACCAGCGACGTCTGCGGCGAAAGCACGCGCATGCGCATGCGGTCGGTCATGCGCTGGCGCAGTGGACTGGCGTTTGCCTGTGATGCAGCACTAAGAAGCCAAGCCGGCGCTCACTGGCCGCGTGCGTATCGACCCATTGTGCAATGATCGCAGTAGACTACGTTGCTTCGGCGCGAGCAGGCTCTTCTGAATGCGCCGTGGCTTCGCGAAAGCAGCTGCTTTTCAAGCGTGCGCAAGAGCGGCTGCCGCTTCAGGCAGCGTCAGGGAATCCGAAAATGCGTCTAGCCAAGATCGATCTGAATTTATTTGTAGTTTTCGAAGCGGTGTATAGAACGCGAAACCTGACACGCGCAGCGGAGATGCTCTTCATCACGCAGCCCGCTGTCAGCAATGCATTGGCGCGTATGCGCAAGACGTTCGACGATCAACTTTTTGTGAGCACGTCGGCCGGCATGGTGCCGACGCCAGTGTCCGAAAACATCATTGGGCGCGTTCGTGATGCGCTGCAACTGCTCGACTCGAGTACCAATGCCGGAAAGCAATTCGATCCCGCGTCGTCGGAGCGGACCTTCAGGCTGAGCATGAACGACCAGACCGAGGCGTTGCTGCTCCCCGCGCTGGGGGAGGTTCTGCAGCGGTTCGCCCCTGGCATACGCATCGAAAGTTATTTCACGACGCGCAGAGACGTTCCCGAAGCATTAGCGAGTGGCGCGGTCAATCTTGCGATCGATGCGCCACTGATTGACGACCCGTACCTCGAACAGGAGCCGTTGGGCGGCGACCAGTATGCGTGCATGCTGCGTCAGGACCACCCGTTTTCCAAAAGGAAGCTGACGATCGATGACTACCTCGGCTTCGGTCACATCCACGTGTCCAGCCGGCGGCAGGGCCCTGGTCTGGTGGATGCGGAACTCAACAAGCTCGGTCTCAGGCGTTCGATCCAGACCCGGGTTCAGCACTATCTGGTCGCCCCGTTGATCGCGATGCGCACCGATCTCGTCCTCACCGCACCGCTCAAACTCCTTAAGCGTTACGACGCCCGCATCCTGGCGCTGCCGTTCGATCTTCCCAATCTCGAGGCGCATAGCTACTGGCACCGAAGTGTCACCGGGGATCCGGCTCATCGTTGGCTACGCGAGCAGGTTGGCCGTCTCATGCGGGACGCGAACCAATAGCCGTCCGCTCCGCAACGGGGCCATCGAAGCATCCCTGTCAGGTGTCACGAAAATTTATCGCCAGCTATCACAACAATAAATTTCCTGAATGAGGCGGGGCTCGGTATCGTTCCAGCTATGTTTAGACGAGGATGGCATGGCGGAACTCTACCTGGTACGGCACGGGCAGGCGTCTTTCGGCGCCGAAAACTATGACGAGCTATCGCCTTGCGGTGGTCGGCAATCGCATTGGCTCGGCGAATACTTCGCGCAGGTGAAACTGGACTTTGATCGGGTTGTCATCGGCACGATGCGACGGCACGAGCAAACCGCTGACGCCATTCTCGCAGCGATGCGAGGTCCGCAAGCGGAGGTCGTGCAAGACGCGGGCTTGAACGAATACGATTTCCAGGCTTTGTTTGCCGCTCTTGGCGAAGACGGTGCTGGGCCGGGTTCTTCGGCCGAAAGTTCGAAGACGAGCTTTTACAAGCACCTCAAGAAGGCACTACAACTCTGGTCCGAAGATCGCTTGCAGGGGCATGTTCCTGAAACGTGGCAACAGTTCAAGGCGCGTGTCGAGCGTGCGCGTCTCGCCATTCAGCGAGCAGGTGGCAAGCGGGTTCTGGTGGTGAGTTCCGGAGGTCCCATAGCCGTGTTTGCCCAGCAGATTCTGCTGGCGCCGGCGGCATCCGCAATTGCGCTGAACATGCAGATCCGCAACAGCAGCGTTTGCCAATATGTCTTTAACGACACCGCGATGTCGCTAGTCAGCTTCAACTCACTGCCTCATCTCGATGCTGTCGAGCGGCGCGAATTCATCACCTACGGTTGACTCGAATCGGATCCGCAACACCATGAACGCTAACTTTCAATTCGACGCCGAAACGCTCACGCGTTATCTGACGGCCCACGTGCCCGGGTTTCAGGGGCCGTTGTCTGTCGAGAAATTTGCTGGTGGACAATCCAATCCAACGTTTCTCCTGAAAGCGCGGAGCGGCAGTTATGTACTGCGGCGTCAACCGCCGGGCATGCTGCTCAAATCCGCCCACGCGGTAGATCGTGAATACCGCGTCCTCACGGCACTCGGTCAAACGCCGGTCCCGGTCGCGCGTGCGTATCACCTTTGCGAGGATCGTGACGTCATTGGCAGCATGTTTTACGTCATGAGCTTCGAGGAAGGCGAGATCTTCTGGAATCCGGCCTTGCCGGAACTGCCCGTCGGGGAGCGCGGCGCCATTTACGACGCTTTGCTCGGGACGATGGCGGCGCTCCATGACGTGGATGTCGAGGCTGTGGGTCTAGCCGACTACGGTCGCCCCAAAAACTATTTCGCGCGTCAGATCGACATCTGGACCAAGCAGTATCGCGCGGCGCAAACCGACGTGCTGGCTGCCGTGGAGACTCTGATCGAGTGGCTGCCGGCGAACTGTCCCGTCGAAGCCGGCAAGCCTTCGCTCGTGCACGGCGATTTCCGTATTGATAACGTCATTTTCATGCGTGGCTCGCCGCGGGTTCGCGCGGTGCTCGACTGGGAACTCTCGACGCTCGGCAATCCACTAGCCGACCTCGCATACTTCTGCATGTGCTTGCGGCTTCCTCAGCACGGTCATATCGCCGGTCTTGAAGGGTTGAACCGAGCCGAACTGGGGGTGCCGGACGAGGCGGCGATCATCGAGCGGTACTGCCGGCTTCGGGGCATCGCGTCGATTGAGAACTGGAACTTCTACCTTGCATTCAGCTTCTTCCGGCTCGCGGCCATTGCGCAGGGCGTCAAGAAGCGGGCCCTGGGCGGTAACGCGTCGAATGACAAGGCGCGGCAGGTCGGAGAGATGGCAGGGGTGCTTGCGAAGATGGGCGTCGACCTGATCTGACGTCAGGCGTAAAACTGGAAACCTGAGACACATAGAGGCTGATTGTGACTACTAATTTGTTTGATCTGAGCGGGAAGGTTGCACTGGTTACCGGTGCCAGCCGAGGCATTGGCGAAGAGATTGCCAAATTGCTCGCGGAGCAGGGCGCCCACGTGATCGTGTCGAGCCGCAAGCTCGAAGATTGCGAGGTCGTGGCACGCGAAATCAGCAATGAAGGCGGCAGTGCCGAAGCCATGCCTTGCCACGTGGGGCGTCTCGAAGACATTCAGGCGATCTTCCAGCATATTCGCGCGCAACATGGCCGTCTGGATATTCTCGTCAACAACGCGGCGACGAATCCCTATTTCGGCCACATTCTCGATACCGATCTGGCGTCTTTCGAAAAGACGGTGGAAGTCAACTTGCGCGGTTACTTCTTTATGTCTGTGGAGGCTGGCAAGTTGATGCGGGAGAACGGCGGCGGTGCGATTGTCAACACGGCGTCCGTCAACGCGCTGCAGCCGGGCGACAAGCAGGGCATCTACTCGATCACGAAAGCCGCGGTTGTCAACATGACCCGGGCATTCGCGAAAGAGTGCGGGCCGCTGGGGATTCGCGTGAACGCGCTGCTCCCTGGCTTGACCAAAACCCGATTCGCCGGGGCGTTGTTCGGCGATAGCGCCATGTACGAAAGCTGGATGTCCAGGATTCCGCTGAGGCGTCACGCGGAGCCTCGCGAGATGGCGGGTACTGTTCTTTATCTGGTATCCGATGCCGCGAGCTATACCAATGGGGAGTGCATCGTCGTTGACGGTGGACTGACGATCTAGTGGCCCAGCCGAATCACGGTACGGGTCGATGCACTGACGACATTCTTTAATGATTGAGGAAGAGAAAATGGATTTTTCATATAGCCAGAAGGTTGAAGCGCTGCGCACACAAGTGCGTGCCTTTATGGATACCCACATTGTTCCGCGTATCCGGCAGTGGCACGAGGAAGTGAACGCCGGGCAATATCCGGTTTCCTTTATGGAAACGTTGAAGGAACGGGCGCGTGAAGAAGGGCTCTGGAATCTTTTTCTTCCGCATCTGCGGGATGACGAACCCGGTACTCGCCTGACCAATCTCGAGTACGCGCCGCTGGCGGAAATCATGGGGCGGGTGTCGTGGGCGTCGGAAGTATTCAACTGCAATGCGCCGGACACCGGCAATATGGAACTGCTCCATATGTTTGCGACACCTGCCCAACGGGAGCAGTGGCTCAAGCCCCTCCTCGACGGCAAGATTCGCTCGGCGTTCGCCATGACGGAACCGGCCGTGGCCTCTTCGGACGCGACCAATATCACGACGTCGATTCGTCGTGACGGGGACGACTACGTGATTGAAGGCCGGAAGTGGTTCATCACGAACGCAGCGCACCCGAATTGCGAACTCTTCATCGTAATGGGAAAGACAGACCTGGACGCGCCGAGCCACCGCCAGCAAAGCATGGTCCTCGTGCCGCGTAATACGCCTGGCGTCAAGGTGATCCGGAATATCACGGTGGTCAATCACGTGGCGCCGGAAGGACACTGCGAGATCGAATTCAAAGGCGTACGCGTACCCCGTTCGAATCTGCTCGGCGAGGAGGGCGGCGGATTTGCGCTCGCGCAAGCGCGCCTCGGGCCGGGACGGATTCATCACTGCATGCGCTCGATCGGTGCAGCGGAACTGGCGCTCGAATTGATGGTGGAACGGTCTCAGGCGCGCACGGCATTTGGAAAGAAGCTGCATGAGCTCGGTTCGGTGGCTGAATCGATTGCGAAGTCGCGGATCGAAATCGATCAGGCGAGGCTGTTTGTTCTGAGAGCCGCGTGGATGATTGACAACGTGGGCGCGAAGGAGGCGCGCAAGGAGATCGCCATGATCAAGGCGCTCGTACCGAGTGTGCATACCGCGGTGTGCGAACGGGCGATACAGGTATTCGGTGCGATGGGGCTGAGCCCCGACACGCCTTTGGCGGATAGCTGGACATGGGGGCGTGCGTTGCGCTTCGCTGACGGCCCGGATGAGGTTCATCTGCAGAGTATCGCTCGCATGGAAATCAAGGCGCAGCAGTACGAGCCGGGCAAAGAGAATCCCTACCTGATGGCGTCGATGTAAGAGCCAGGCCGCCCGCAACGGGCGGCCTTGCCGCAAGCGCCTTGGAGCCGGACGGCGTGTGTCGTTCTGGCATTCGGCGCAGCCGGGGCGATTCCAACTCTAGCGGCGCTTGAGGATGCATTGGCCAAAGTCTGTTTTTAGACAAGGAATGCATATAGGGGACGAGGTCGTGGTAGTGCTCGGCCTGCGAACCGCGATCGTTAAGATCGGCGGCAAACTCAAGGGCGTTGCGTCAACCGGGCCAGGCACGACTGGTGTGCTCGAAGTGCTCGCACGTACCGACGAGAGTGGTGAAGAGGTCGGTCACGGCGTTTTCGGCAACGCGATCGCGATCGGTCGCTGTTCGTTGAAAAGCACGATCGAAATCGGCTTATTCCGGCTTCCCCGCGAGCCGCGCCAGCATCTCGTCACCAATCACCGGAATCCCGCTCGCTATCAGCGCTTCGCCGGCGCCTCGAATATCCCGTGCTTCCTTGTTCTGGCTGAGCTTGCTTTTGCCGACCAGCCGCGTGATATCGATCTCCAAACCCACAATGGCCTTGGTCATCGTATCGAGGTAGTCCTTCGGCGCATCCGCCATCTTCCACGGCTGCGGTTGCGACGCCTCATGCGTGCGCGTCAGCCGGCCGATCACGCCGCGCACGTAGCGCTCGTCATCGTGAATCGTGATGCGTCCGTGCGCATGGACGACGATGTAATTCCAGGTGGGCACCTGCTTGTGAAACTCGTGCTTGCTCGGGTACCAGTTCGGCGACACGTAGGCGTCTCCTGCGCGAAAGACCACCAGCACCTCGTCGCCGTTCGCGACGTCCTGCCACACGGGGTTGGCGCGCGCAACATGCGCGCGCAGCACACCCAGTTCGCCTTCACCTGCCGCGAGTTCGAATGGAAGATGGTTGGCGTCGAGCCCGCTGGTCCCGTGCGTGATCAGCGTGCCGAACGGATGTTGAACGATGCGTGCGTGCAGCGCTTGCCTCGCGGGTTCGTCGAAATGGGCGGGTACGTACATGCGATTTTCTCTGGCTGGCCGACGTGAAGACGATGACTGTCTGAAACCTCGATGAGCCACAGTGTGCCTGGAAAGTGGTTTATCCTACAGATCCAGTTTGGCGTATTTTTAATGGACCAGAATTGTGGCGAGAACTGCACAGTTAGCGGAAATGCCGTGGTTCGGAGTGCTGGACCGCGCGGCGGGCAACCTGAGCCGCCAGGTGGCAGAGGCATTGCGGGAAGCGGTTCGCAAAGATGATATCCGGGCCGGCGATGCATTGCCGTCCACTCGCTCGTTAGCGGCGTCGCTTCAGGTCGCGCGCGGTACGGTGATTGAAGCGTATGAGCAGTTGATCGCCGAGGGCTTTCTGGAATCGAGGGCCGGCGCCGGGACGAGGGTAGCGCGAGCACTCGCCGAGCCCCGGCCCGTTCAAGAGTCTCGCACGGTCGCGAGGCGCGCGGTCAAGGCCCGCTTGCCCGAGCGGGCGGAAACCTTCGCGCAGATCGCGCAGGAGTTTCGGCCGCTTGCGCTGGTGCCGTTCGCCGTTTCGGTGCCGATCGGCTTGACCGCTCCCGCCGACACCTGACGCCGGCTCGGCAACCGGCTGCGCGCTAAAGGCCCGGGCGCGCCGACCGGTTACGCTGATCCGTCCGGCGTGCTGCCGCTACGCGAAGAGATCGCAAGTTATGTGCGCAAGTCTCGCTCGGTGCGCTGCGAAGCGGACCAGGTCATCGTGACGAGCGGGACCCAGCAGGGGCTCTTTCTCGCCAGCCAGGTCTTGCTGGGTCCGCGCGATCAGGCGTGGGTAGAGAACCCGGCTTATCGCGGCGTCACCGCAATACTCGAAAGCATGGGCCATCGCGACACGATGGTTCGCGTGCCGGTCGACGCCGACGGTATCAATGTCGAAGCCGGGATACGGATGGCGCCGCACGCGCGCGCCGCGTTTGTCACGCCGTCGCATCAGTATCCGCTCGGCATGCCGCTGAGCATGTCCCGGCGCAGCGCGTTGCTCGCGTGGGCGCGCGCCAGCAACGCATGGGTCGTCGAGGACGACTACGACAGCGAACTGCGTTACCAGGGCCATCCGTTTCCGGCGCTTCAGGGCGCGGACCCGGAGCGCGTCGTGTATCTGGGGACTTTCAGCAAGGTGCTGTTTCCGTCGTTGCGACTGGGCTACGCGATCGTCCCGCGCAATCTGACCGATGCTTTCTGCGGTGCGCGAGTGCTGATGGACCGCCATCCCCCGACCGCGGACCAGCACGTGCTAGCGGCTTTTATGGAGGAGGGCCATCTCGAGCGTCATATCCGGAAGATTCGCAATGTGTACGCCGAGCATCGGCTGCAATTGATCGAGACGCTCGACTCGCTGTTGCCCAATGACCTCGCATGGCTGGAGCCTGGCGACCAGGGCATGCATCTCGTACTCTGGCTGGCGAAGGGCACGGACGATCGCGCGGTCGCCGAGTTAGCGGCTCGACGTGGAGTCACGGTGCGGGCAGTGTCGCCGATGTTCGCGCGAGGAACCGGTCGACCCGGGCTGATTCTTGGATTTGGAGGGTTTGGCAACGCGCAGATGAAGGCGGCTGCCCAACGCCTTGCGGCACTCGTCAATGAAGAAGCGAAGGTTGCTAAACGTCGAACTCGCTCACGGTGATCGTAGGCTGGTCGGCGCACTTTTAGACTGGCAGCCGCGCTGCGGCATGCTGCCTGGTGCCCAGTCAGTTGCCGCATGCCGCCCCGAGCGGTCTGGGTACCGCATGGGTTTTTCCCGTAATGCTCGCTGGCAGGTCGTCGGCTCGGCCGCCGCCATGGCATCCGGACCGTGGAATCTGTCGGGCTCACAGCCGCACGCGATTTCAGTAAGGCAACTCGCGGCGATGTAACGCATACCGGCAAACTCGCGCACGGAATCATGAATCGCGCGCGAACTCCGCGTCAACCCACGCCGAGCATCGTTCCCCTGCAACGCTTCGTGCCGCAACGACAGGCGTACTCCGCAAGCGCGTCCCTGTACGATGCGCGCGGCACCTCGAGCGCGTAATCGATGAAAAGCTCCTCGCCCGCCGCGATGTCGCGGATCGTCTCGATGTACACGCGCCCCGCCTGCTCGACAGCCTCGCAATTCGCAACGCAGGCATGGTTCAGCCAGCGCGCGCCGTTCCCGCCGCGGCCGCCATCGATCACATGGCCGCCGGACAGTCCGAACAGGAACGTGTGGCCGCTGTCCGGACGTGAGTTGTACCAGCGCGCGGCTTCGCGCCAGGTTGTCACGAGCCCTTTGTATTCGAAAATGCGAACGCCGGCGGGCAGCGCCTGAAGCGCGAAGACACCTTTGCCGTGTATGGGGGAACGCCTGACAGAGACACGTTTCATGCTATGCGAGAGGAGTGAGGAAGAGGCCAGTATTATCTGGACCGAACGCCGTGAGCGCGGCATCCAGACGGCTCCATCTTACCCGCTGCCGTGGCAATGAAGTGCGGGGCTCGCGCATTTCGATTGCCATTCGGTCATGGCATCCTTGGGCGAAACAGGTTGCGGTGGCTAATCGTCTTGCCGGAGATCTCAAAGACGCCATCGCCCGTGTAATGGAGTGCTTCCGGTAGGTCCGGTCCTGTGGCGATCTGAGCGCTCACCACCTGGAAAGTCCCGCCATCGCGACGACGCGGGGACGATCGGTCCTGGCGCCAGACGGCGCCGCACCCGTTCGACGCGGATAGTGTGTTTGGCATTCGGATAGGTCATGGTCACCGTAGGTGGGATGGCGCAAGACGGTCGAAGAAGATGTCGGCCAACAAATCGCTGAAGCAGCACGTATCATTCCACGGAGCGCCTGATCACGCCCGGTCGAATTTGTCGGCAACCGCGCGCGACCTGTTTGGATGATCGCTCGCATCGACCGGAACCGGCCCCGAGGCGATTCAGCAATGCGACATCCGCGGCGTCTGGCGCCGACGATCCTCATACCGCTGACGAAGCGGTCACAAACCCGATATGGAGCATTCCAGATGAGCGATAAGAGTTGGGACAGAGTGCCGATCGACGCGCAAAGTATCGACGCGCCCCTGTCGCGAGCAGCCGTCTTTCTGGTGGTCACCGTCGGCAGCGACCCGGCCGCTCTTGCCACCCTCTGTTCAGCGCTCGATGGGCTTGATGATCTCGTCAAGACCGTTGGATTCCGCGATCTTTCGGCCCGGCTGTCATGCATCGTCGGCATCGGGCGAGGTCTGTGGGATCGTCTCCACGTCGATAAACAACCGCGCGAACTGAAGCCGTTTTCGCCGATCCGGGGCGCTGTTCACACGGCGCCTGCGACACCCGGCGATCTTCTGTTCCATATCCGCTCTGAACGCCCCGATCTTTGCTTCGAGTTCGAGCGCATCCTGCTCGACAGTCTCGGCGCCAGCGTGAGCGTCGTCGACGAAGTGTCGGGCTTTCGCTATTTCGATGCACGCGACCTGCTGGGCTTCGTCGACGGCACGGCCAATCCGACCGGTCTGGATTTGCCTGCTTCGGCGCTAGTCGGCGATGAAGATGCGGATTTCCGCGGCGGCAGCTATGTCGTCGTGCAGAAGTATCTGCACGATCTCAGCGCATGGGCGCAGATTCCAACGCCCGTGCAGGAAGCGATCATTGGTCGAACCAAGATAGACAACATTGAAATCGACGACGACGACGCGCCGCGCAAGTCCCACAAGTCGCTGGCCACGATCGTGGATGCCGACGGCAACGAACACGATATCCTGCGTGACAACATGCCGTTTGGCCGGCCCGGCCAGCGGGAATTCGGCACCTATTTCATCGGCTATTCACGATACCTGTGGGTCATCGAGAAAATGCTGGAGCGCATGTATGTCGGCGATCCACCGGGCGCATACGATCGGCTGCTGGATTTCTCGACGCCGCACACTGGCGCGACGTTCTTCGCCCCAGCGCGTCCGATGCTGCAGACACTCGTTCAGGCCGCGCAGCAGAAGCTTTCGGCAGCGCAATAGGCTGGCATGACACCGCGCCGCAGCAGGCGGCGACGGGGCGAAACGGGTCCGTCCTGATTCCGCTTGCAGAGGGTTCACGAAACCGTCTGCCCGGCGCGTTGCTGCCTCGGATCTGGCTCACAGTGCTGGAATGCAGTTGCCAGGCTGTGATTGAAAAACGGCCGTAGTGATAGGTTCTTGCCAAGTGAACCGGAGGCGGAAGCCTGTGCGGCGCAAGCGCTGTGAGAGGTGGCGGCTTCGCGGCAGAGGTGACTGGTCGATGACAGCGCGTTCTGTGTTGAAGCGCGTTGTAAGCAGCCAGTCTGCCTGTTGCAGGGGAGCAGGAGAGCGCTATCGTCTTTGCGATGTGGGCAGAGTCAAGTCTGCGTGTTATCTGGCGCAGAGCGGCGCGCTGCCATGAAGTCATCGACATATTGCAGTGCCTGCTCGCACTGATCGAGCGTGAGGATGTGAATCGAGCCCGGTATTGGATCGAACCCGAGTTCGGTCGCTACCCAGCGGATCGCCTTGGCGCGCGCCTCGAACGTGTTCACACCGTCGCGGCGTACCTTGCCGGCGACCAGCGGTTCCAGCGCGTCATGCAGTCGGCTCTTCGCCTCGCGAAGCTGCGCGTTCGCCAGTCGTCCGAGCGGAACGTTGCGCGCGCTGCGCGAATGCACGCCGATCCAGGCCTGACAGGATGTGCAGATCCAGACCGGGCCGTGATCTTCCCGATACGGATAGGACTCGTCGCCAGAGCGGGCGAGCAGCGCGCGCGTGCCGCAGTAGTCACACAGCGGTTGCGGTAACGCCTTCACAGGTTTGCCTACGCGCATCCGGGCGCCTCCGGGGAAAAAGCAGGGAACCTCATAACACGGATCTGATTAGCAGCAGGGGCCGACAACTATACGATTTTAGCGAGCTTAGCTGGAAATGCCCGTCAGCCGGGTGAAGGCTTGAACATTCATCGGGCGTGCCAGGGGGTGGAAGCTTCATTGCCGAGAACGTAGGGAAGTGGGCTATGCAGCAGTTCGCGCCAGCATTGACCCAACGTCCGTTGCAACCGTGAGGCGATTGTTCACCGACATGACGCCCGCAACACTTCGCGCGATGTCGGCGGAGCGGGTCCGGATACCGAAGCGGCGTCCACAGAAGCGGAAACGACCTACGCCGTTTCACTTTCCCGGTGTCGACAGATCTTCTTCCAGAAAGCGCAGAATCGCCTCCGTTAGCGCCTCACGGGGGTAGGCGTTTTGCGTGACGAACAGCGAGCCGATCACGTCATGGCTTCGCGCAATAGGCACAGCCAGCGCCCAGTGATCGGCATTGACATAGCCGAGCAGAGCGCTTCCGGGCACGACCTGATCGTAGAAGATCATCTGGCTGTCGTTACGCGGATCGATCCGCGAGAGCTTGTCGTAGCTCGATTCAAGTATCGACGATATACGCTGCGGCTCAGGGAACGTGACGAGCGAGTAGTACCGCACGTCGCCTGGAAGCGGATTCTGCGCCATCCACGCCTGGCGCGTCGCGGGTCGCAGGCTTTGCACGGCCCCGCCATCTCCCGACGTGCAGGTCGCGCCCGGAAAGTGCCGCAGCAGATCAGCCTGATATTGCTGCGCATCGTTGGCGAGCGGCGATCCGCCGACCGCTCCGGCTGCGCTGACGACGGCCGCCACGCGGCTACGGATCTCCGGATATGCAACGACGGCCTCGAGAATGTCCGGCGCCCCCTTCGAGTAACCGATCAGCACGAGGCGTGCGGGTCCGTCGGGCGCTGGCATGCTCATCACGGCATCGCGGATCTGGCGTGCATTGTGGGCGGAACTCGACAACCCGTCGACGTCGAGCATGAACCCGTCGTATCCGTATTGGCGTAGTTGTTTCGTGACAGTGCCAGGCGGATTCAGCCACGGCTTGAAGCAGTCGTATCCGATGCCGGCAACGACTGCCGCAACGAGGTGCCGCGTGGATAGGCCCAGAGCGACGGGCGCGCCCGTGCCGGCCGGTTCGGTGCCCACGCGTGTCAGGGCACTTTCGCAAGGGCGGTAATCAGGAAGCGCCCGGCCGTGCGCTTCGAGCACCGCGCAGTAGATTTCCCGAAACCGCGCCCGCTTGTCCTGCATGCCAGCATACGATGCAGGAACGAGGATGAGAGGAGGCGTGTCCGTCGTGTAGGGAACGAGCGGCTTCGTTGCGCATGCCACCAGCGCGAGGCAGGATGCAAGCGCTGCGAAACCGGCCCGGCGATTCGCCGATGCACGCGCATGCCTGACCGGTGGCGCGACGCCATCTTGCCGCTCGGAGAGGGGGTTACTTGCCGGCATCGCCGCTCTCCTTGGGTACGGTGGGCTTGCCCTGTTCCAGATAAGGCACCCAGTCGAGCATCTCCACGTTCGTGAAACTGAGCGGGCGCGTCGCGAAGAACATCACGGCACGCAGTCCGTCGGTGTAGTAACGCCCCCCGTTCAGCGTGGTCCGTGGATGTCCCTGAGGTGACGCACCTACGCCGTTCACGAAGCCGAGTTTTTCCAGACCGCCTGAATACATCATGTCCTGGACCAGCAGGTTCCTCGCTTCGTCGACGTCCTCGTGGAGCGTGCCGCCGTCCGTATCCTGGTGCGCGAAGCGGCCCCCGACAGGCCGTCCGACCTCCACCAGATACACTGCCTCACCGTTAAAGCGGATGGGCGTGAGCCACGCGCGCAATGCCGTGGAGGGCGCGCCCGTTTGCGCTTCCTTACGCAGGATGACGTCGGGCGTGCGTCCGAACAGCAGTTGCGCCAGGTCATTTTTCCGCATGTCGCGACGATAGCTACGGCGCACCATGGCCGCCCCAATGTCTTGCAGCGTGCCGATGACAACCACGTTCAATGGATCAGCTGCCGTTTTCGCCTGCTCATCGGTTGCGCAGCAGGGCATCTGTTCCAGTGCGGCGCGCAACGAGGCAAGGTCGTGATAGTCGACGATGACGCTGTCGGGATACCGGAACGGCGTCAGCGCGAAATGCGGGTCGGCGGCGTCATCCGGCACGGGCAGAAACAGCGAGTAAGGGATCAAGGTTTTGCTGCCGAGCAGATCGATATTGACGAGTTTGATCTGCCGGTCGGGATTGGCGAAAAGAATCCCTGTCCGGGTTTCGCCGGGCGGGACGGGATTTCTGAACCCGAGCTTGTTCAGATGGCTGTCGATTTGCGCATTGGTCGCCCCTCCGAGCAGAGTGTGCATGGACCATGCGACTTCGAGCGGCGAGAAGTAGTTGGGATCTGTGCCGGAGTGGAGCAGCCATAGCGACTGCGAAGTCCGGTTCTCCACTTCGATCCATAGCGGCTGAACGTTGTGTTTGTTGATGTCGACGCCGAACATGCGCTTGCTGTCCTCGCCTCCCAGCACGGCCACGCTGACGCGGGTGTCCTGCTTCGTCGCGCTCACCGCGCGCTCGCGCAGCGGCGCATCGTCGAAGCTGGTCGGGGCCGTCCACGTCGCACAGCCCGCGAAAACGAGCAAGAGGACAACGCTGCCTGCCACTTTTTTCAATGCCCGTTGCCGCGCGCGCGATTCGCTCATTGTTTGGCTCCCGAGGGTAGCGCGTTGAGCTTCGCGGCTGCCTCCCAAGGTAAGAATTCGATCCCTGAGAGCGACGTGGGTTGCCGGTCGAATACGAGTACCTGGCGATAGCCGTCCGTGAAGTACGGATCGGTGGTGAGGTTCTCTTTCGGGGCGCTTTGCGGCGAGGGGCCGACTCCCTTGACGAACCCGATCTTCTGAAGGTTCTGGGAATAGGCCATGTCCTCAGTCAGTGCCGTGCGCGCCTCATCGACGTCCGGGTCGATCTTGTGCGTTGTAAACGTGGGCGAGTGAAACGTAAGACGAACGCCGATATCCCGGCTGATCTGGCCTACCCACACCGGCTTGTCGTGATAGCGCATCGGGCTCAGCCAGAGTCGCAGGTGATTGCGCTGGTGAATGGTGTCGCGCGCTTTCTGCAAGGCGAGGTCCTGAGCCCGGCCGAACAGGTAAAGATCGCTGATAGGCGCATTGACGTAACGCTCGCCGGACAGCGCGGAAGTCATCGTCTTCATGATCGCACCGGACCATTTCTGTTCGGTCGGACTCCAGCCGCGGCGCACGAGTGCCGCAAACGCGTCGTCCAGCCCGCCCACGATGACGAGATTGAGCGGATCGCCGTTCTTCGAACCGTCCTGGTTGGTTGCGCAACAGGGAAGCGCTTCGAGCGCGGCGCGGAACGTGTCGTCCTCCGTGTAGTTCACGATTTTTTCCGGCGGATAGATATCGCGCCGAAAAACCGCGCTGACGTGATAGTCAGCGTAGAAGCCGGGCACGACCATCAGGAACGAAAACGTCCGCGCTTTTTCGCTCGCCACGAGATCGAGCTGGACGAGCTTCGCGCCTTCGCTGAGGTTGGTCAGCACATAACCGGATACGGTCTGCCCCGGCCGGATCGGGTTGCGGAAGGCAAGCGCGCGGAAGCGCCGGTCGAGTTCGACGTTCCCGCCCTGCACATGGCTGCCGCCAAACGCCTCGGCGGCTTCGGAAGCCGGGAAGAAATTCGGATCGAGGCCGGGCGACATCAGGAAATAGGTGGCCGTGTCGTTGTTCTGCACCTCGATCCACACAGGCTGAATGCCCTTGCTGGCGAGCGGCACGCCATACACCGCCGCGCTTTCTTCATCTGAAAGCACCGACGCGGAAACGTAGAGGCCGCCTTCGCTGCGGTTCACGGCTCGGCTCTTATAGCTGATTCCATCCGCGTTCGGCAGCGTGGTGGCCGCGCAACCGCATAACGCGAAGGCGATGACAATAGCAGCCAGCCGTCGATTCACGACGCGGTCCATCGCGTAACCTCTTTGCCGCGAGCCGGGGCGGCGCGCCTGTCAATGGGCTGATGTCAACCGATCTTTACTGCACATTCAGGCTACTCTCTATATAGCCTTCCGCAATATGCGAGTGGAATTATAGTGTGCGGCTACGAGCGTGCCATCATTAAAATCCACAACATCGAGGCCTCGCTCATCGTCGATCGGCGCGCGACGCGTGCCGGCGTTCGCGGACACTCCAGCGTTTTCGTTGTGCTTGCCACTACCGGAAAACGAAGCCTGATTCGCAGCTTAGTCAGCCTGCGCCGCTTGCGTGCATAAGACCAAAGGCCGATTTACGCATGCGCCGATAGTTGTCATCGTATCGAGGTCGCAAGCAGCATACCGTTGGCGACTGGCTCAGAGGTGCTGGTTACTCTGCCCGTTACTCTCATTGACTGCATGATCGATAGGCTATTGCCGCTAACCTTGCTGCGGGTCGCGGCTGAAGGGATTGCCTCTGCGGCGTACACAAAGACTCATTCGCGCGGCTCATTCAGGCTTGGTAACGACCAGTCAGCGCTGAAAAGGCCGGCAATGATGGCCTGTCATCCAGTTTCCGGGCGATGCGAATCGTTCGGGCTTGCACAGATGCTCACGCGACGTTGCATCAAACCCATGGAAATGCGGACCCAAAGTGAGGGATGAAAAGATGAAACCGTTACCGATTCTCCTTGTGACTGCAGCCACCTTGACCGCCTGTGCAACTGCACCGATGCCGCCGAACGCGCAATCGGTCGGTGAAAGTCAGCATCCGGTCGCCGCAGTCGCACAATGCATCGCTCAGAAATGGGCGAACCGATCGCAACAGACAGTCATTTCGCAGGTCATTGTGGCGAACAACCAGGCGATGGATGTCTATGTTCCTGGGCAGCGGCCGCCGGATGGCGCTGCCGCTGTCGTCCGGCCCTCGTGGACGGGCCAGAAGACCTGGGTCGGATTTCGCTCGGGTGCAGGTGCGGGTGGCGATGCCACCGGCGATATCAACGCCTGCCTTTGAGCCGGCGAAGGCCGGAGCCCTTGATGGCAACCACGGCCTTCGTCCGCTGTGAAGCCGACGAGGTCAGAAGCGCTCGGCTATGTATTTGAACGGATAGTCCGCTTCCTTATAGCCATCGGATTTCTGCCTCTTTGGCAGCGTAACTTTTTTGCGCGGCATTGATTCATAAGGAATCCTTCTCAACAGATCGCTGATGATGTTCAGACGCACGCGCCGTTTGTCGTTCGAATTCGCCACATACCATGAAGCGATTTCGGTGTCCGACGCCGCGAACATCGCGTCGCGTGCACGCGAGTAGTCATGCCATCGGCTATAGGATTTCAGGTCCATGTCCGTCAGTTTCCAAACCTTGCGCCCGTCGTTGATGCGTGCTTCCAGGCGGCGGGTCTGTTCTTCGGGGCTGACTTCCAGCCAGTATTTGAGCAGGATGACCCCCGAGTGGACGATCGCCTGCTCGACAAGCGGCACGGCCTTGAAGAAGCTTTCGACGTCCTCTTCGGAGCAGAAACCCATCACTCGCTCGACTCCCGCGCGGTTGTACCAACTTCGATCGAAAATCACGACTTCCCCCGCAGCCGGCAGATACGGCACATAACGTTGCAGGTACATCTGGCTCTTCTCGCGTTCGCTCGGCGCAGCCAGGGCCACCACGCGGAATACGCGCGGACTGACCCGCTCGGTAATCGCCTTGATGGTGCCTCCCTTGCCTGCGCCATCGCGTCCTTCGAAGACAATACAGATCTTGCTTCCCGTTTGCACCACCCACTCCTGGAGTTTGACCAGTTCGACGTGCAAGTGGAACAGCGCCTTCCGGTATTCCTTGTACGAGAGCGGATTGCCTTGCGCGGACGGGTCTTTCTTTTCCTGGATCTTTGCCATTCCCATCTCTCCACGCGGGCGTAACCTGACTCGTTTTCCGATAATCCTCTAGCAAGGTAGGACGCGGCACGCAGGAAGGCCAT
Organism: Paraburkholderia sp. RL18-085-BIA-A; assembly: GCF_046027075.1. Taxonomy (NCBI): domain Bacteria; kingdom Pseudomonadati; phylum Pseudomonadota; class Betaproteobacteria; order Burkholderiales; family Burkholderiaceae; genus Paraburkholderia; species Paraburkholderia sp. RL18-085-BIA-A. The sequence continues at coordinate 80,477 of NZ_JARESU010000014.1, forward strand.
ACGACCTTGGTCCAATATCGTCGCGAGATCGCGCGGCGTATCCTCCGTGAACACTGCCAGTGGATCGTCGATCCAATGGTCGCGCCATACCACGCCGAGGTGTTGGTTCGATCGCCGCCGTCGGCGTAAATACGGGCGCCCGTTTGCGGCCGGTGACCTGTGACCCACGCGATCACAATTTCCGGTCCCGCGGTGCATCCGGGGCCGGGTATCGAAACGCTAAGGGCGCGTTCGGCTAGATGATGAGAACAATCATATGCCACGCGCGGCGGGAGACCTCATGGACGCTACCGGTCTATCGGATCAGGAAGACATCGATACCCGCGAGCCGGTTCTGGACACAGTCGATCGGGTGTCGGAATTGTGTTTTGGCCTGTTCATGGCGCTAACGTTTGTGGGCGCCGTGTCTGCCGCCACAGCCGGCGAAGAGGCGGGGCGAAAAATGTTCTACACGGCACTTGGCTGCAACCTCGCGTGGGGCCTGGCCGATGCCGTGATGTTTCTCGTGCGCACGTTGACCAATCGCGGCCGGCGGCTCACGCTCGCGCTGACCGTGAGACATGAGCCGGACGCGGCCGCCGGAATTGGCGCGCTTCGCAAGGCATTGCCCAGGTGGATCACGCCCCTGATCACCGATACTGAACTGGAAGTCATCCGGGCACGCCTTGCCGCCATCCCGAATCTGCCGCACCGTCCACGCTTTTTGCGCGATGACATAGTCGGCGCGGCGGCCATCTTCCTGATCGTGGTCTTTTCGACTTTTCCGGTTGCCTTGCCGTTCGTGGTGTTCAGGGACGTTCCGACTGCGTTGATCGTTTCGCGCGCGCTGACGATTGTCATGCTATTCGGCAGCGGGATGGCGCTCGGCCGCCACTCCGGGTTCGGCGGATGGAAAGCGGGCTTTGCGATGGCGGCGCTCGGCGTCGTGCTGACCATGGCGATCATCGCGCTTGGCGGATGATGCAGTGTCGGCTTTCCCGGATGGCGGTCAAGCCATCAGCGCACGCTCGCGAAGCTTTTATTCGATGCCCGTACTTTCAGGCGATCGGTCAAAGGTGTCGTCCGGCGAGCCTTGAGCCGGAATTCGCAGGGACGTTTGTTCCTCCGACACTCCCGCGACGCATCCGGTCGCGGGTTGTAAGACCAAGGTCTGATTTCCCGATTGCTCCATCGTGACATCATGAAATCGGAGGCGTTGCTGCCGCCGCGCCTCGTCACCGAAGACGCGACCGTTCGCCATGTCCAGCCGGATCTGCGAGTCTGCGCCGTGCGGGCAGAAAAGGTAGACCCGGTGAGAACTCCACGGGTCGTTGCTTACGGCCCTGTTGAACGTGTGATAGACCAGCAAGACAAGCCGCATTGCGGCCAACTGTTGGAATGCGATAGAACAAGGGACCGAAGCGGCCAGACATAGGGCCTGGCGACTCGCACTGTAACCACAATGGAGTTCGATAATGAACAGACGGAACTTTGTACAAAATATTGCGATTTCAACCGCTGCTGCGAGTTTGGCTCTTACGGGTTGCACTACGACATCGGGAAGCGGCAAGAGTCCCGAAACCAACGCTGCAAAGCGGCAAGAGATCGATTCGGCCGTGAACGGGACGTTGTCGCGATTGTTCACGGCGGTAGGCGGTTCACGTGAACTCGTATCAAAGGCCCAAGGGGTGCTGGTTTTCCCTGATGTGAAAAAAGCGGCCTTCATTGTCGGCGCCGAGCACGGCGACGGCGCGTTGCGTGTCGGTGGCGCGACAGTCGGCTATTACAGCACGACGTCCGCTTCATTTGGATTTCAGGCGGGCGTCCAGTCGACCGCGATCATTTTCCTCTTCATGACGCAAGCCGCACTGGACAAATTCCGCAGTACGTCGGGCTGGTCGGTTGGGGCCGACATGGGGGTCTCGATTGCGAAAGTAGGCGCGAACGGTGCAATCGACACATCGTCTGTGTCCTCGCAGGTTGTGGCGCTAGTATTGACCAATCAAGGTCTGATGGCTGATATCTCTCTTGCTGGAACAAAGGTGACCAGACTCGACCTGTGAACGCGCGGTGCTGTTCTGCAATGCCTATTTGATCATGATGGTCAATGGATGCCGAGTCGTTTCGCGGACCTGCGATGGCACACGCCAGGCGATCCATCCCGACCTTTTCGCGGCGCGCTTCGTGCCATCGTATATGCGTGCGGCGACACGGATCTGATGGATTTTGGCGGATTCGCAACGCCTGAGCGCGATACCATCTTCCACATTGACGATCTCCGACGAGACTCTCCCGACGCCTGTCGAGTGACAACGCAAACAGCGTGCTGCGAGCGTCGTGATTGCGTCGCAGCAAATCGGACTTCGAAGCCGTGATGAAGCAGGGCTTCTGAGCGACGTCGTCTGCGAATACCGTGAAGCCATATCCCGTCGTGCATTGGAACGCGAGTGACCAGCTCCCGCGGGCGTGCCGGCATGAGGTCTAGCGACGCAATCTGTGACGATGCGGCTCGCTCGCGGGCCCCAGCAGGAGCTTCGCAAGTTACACCCGTCCTTTTACGCCAACAGGATTGAGGTTACACGGGAGCGCGTCGGCGGTATTACTCTCCATTTAGCGAGCGTTCGAACGACTCGCCATTCACGGCGCAGCGTAGGACATCTCTTCGTTTGACACTGCGCATATACCCAATTGAAGATCCCGATCCATATCACGCATTAATCCGCATAACTATCCGGCATATTTTGTTGTTGGCTGAAAGGCGCTATCGAAATCGATTACGTGGCGACAGAAAATCGCTCGCCAGCCCAGAAACTTCAACTAAATGGCTCCCTAGGTGTGTCGCATTATTTCTGCAGGGTTAACCACGAGCATGCGCGGTGTTCTGCGAGACGATGACAATCAAGTCGCCGCGGCAATAACGTGAATGTATGCAAACCTCGAGGAGTTGTTTGACGCGTCGCGAACGCGGCTGCGGAATCGCTTGTCTCAAGGGGAGCCGTGCACGCGGCATTTTCGAAGCGTGCCTAATTAACTAGATATGAAATCGACCTGTCCGTACCCTTGCTTGCTCGCATGCTTTATAAAGTGCCGAGCACTTCGCAGACTGAGATCCCCGACTGAGGAAAAAATTGCTTCAATTTACTCGGGGAATTAAAGTTTGAGATCCTATACTGTTTCCAAGTTACCTATTGTACGAAGCGAACCTCGCAAAATCGGTTAAGTAGCGTAGGCTAGGTAAAGAGGCAGCCGGCCGGGTAACTCCACACATGCACTAAATATTGGTTACGGAGATGCCGATGATCAATCTGCTTGTGCGTGGCAAAGGCCTGATTCAAGAGGTGGCTGATTTTGCCGTCGCGTGCTATGCGTGGCGTCATCCGTCTCGAAGCTCCCACCGCGATGCGCATGCATTTCCCTCCAGCACCCGTTCGAATCGTCAACACGGACACCGGCGCCTGAGAACATCGGGTTCCGATTTTCCCGTTCTCCATGGCGATGACGCCGATATGCCGAAAAAGCGCATTACAGCCGATGAGCATGAGCATGGCGGCCGAAAATCGGGATGGCGAGGGTATACAGGCGCATGCGTTGCATGGCTGTATGGAGACGGACGCGGCAGGCGCCGGATACTGGACGAAAGCATGCCGTTGAGGGGCGCCCTTGAAATGTTGCCGATCCCGATCCTGACGGTCGATCGGCACAATCGGATAACCTTCGCGAACGCCAAAGCGATAGAACTGTTCGCATACAGCAGGGAAGAACTGATCGGCGCATCGATCGAGATGCTGTTCCCGATTCACGGCTTGGACCGCTGCCATTCGGCGTCCACAGACCGCGGTGTCGAAAGCGGCATCTCCGACACGGCAACGACACAGATGCTGGTTGCGCGGCGGCGTGACGGTGAAGGATTTCATGTCGAAGCCAATACGACCAGATATGGCGCCTTTGATCAGGCATTGCAGATCATCGCGATAGCGGGTCGCAGCGCATGCCTCGAAGTCGATCGGAACCGCAATGAACTGGTACATCTGGCGCGCGTGTCATCGTTGGGAGAACTTGCGAGTTCTCTTGCGCACGAGTTGAATCAACCGCTTACCGCTATCCTGAGCAACGCCCAGGCAGCGCAAAAATTCATGGAGGCGGAAAACGCCAATAAAGCGGAGCTCCATGAGGCGTTGGGCGATATCATCCTTGACAGCTGTCGCGCGAGCGAAGTCATCCAGAAGATCCGGACGATGGTACGAAAAGGCGACATGGAGCTCCGGCCGGTGGAGGTTGGCAGTGTGGTCCGGGACATCGCGCTGCTCGTCCATAGCGATGCGATGGCGCGCGAGGTTCGCACGAAATTCGACATTTCCGACCATCTGCCGATGGTGTTCGGCGACAAGGTTCAACTGCAGCAGGTGGTCCTCAATCTGCTGCTGAACGCGTTCGACGCAGTGAAGGAATGCGATCCAGCGGAGCGCATGATTGAGACAACAGTGCGAGAAGAGGTTGGCGGAGGCGTACGGATCACAGTGAAGGATCGAGGTCAGGGGTTGACTGTCGACAAGATGAGCAAGATATTCCGGCCTTTCTTCACGACCAAACCTCAGGGACTCGGTCTGGGACTTTCTATTAGCCGCACGATCGTGACGGCGCACGGAGGCCAGCTATGGGCGGAGAACAACGAGGACAAGGGAGCGTCGTTTCACATAACGTTGCCTCCGGGAGCGGACCTGCAAAGGCACCACCCCCAGTCGCTTTGAGTCAGGCCGCGGCCCGCGTTTTCATCGTAGACGACGACGAGCGGGTGCGATGCGCACTTGCGCGGCTTCTGCGCGCATCGGGTTACCACGTTGAGTCCTTTGACAGTCCGGAAGCTCTTCTGAACAGAGCCGATTTGGCGAGCGTGCCCGCATGCCTCATTCTCGATTTGCAGATGCCGGGAATGACAGGCCTGGAGGTGCAGCGCAATCTCGACCAGCTTCTGCCCATCGTTTTTCTGACCGGACATGGCGACATCGGCTCGAGCGTTGAAGCAATGAAAGGTGGCGCACTCGACTTTCTGCCCAAGCCGGTGTGCGAATCGCTGCTTCTCGCCGCGGTGGATCGCGCACTCAAGCGCGCTTGCGTGGAGTGGGCGCAAAGAAGCGAAAGGGCGGAACTTCAGGAACGGGTCAGTCATCTCACGCGCCGCGAGCGCGAAGTCATGGCGCTCGTACTAACCGGCCGCCTGAACAAACAGGTCGCCAGCGATCTTGGCGCGGCTGAAAAGACCATCAAGATTCATCGGGCCCGCGTAATGGAGAAGATGAAGGCCCGATCGATTGTCGAACTCGTTCGGCTGGCCGAAAAAGTCGGCGTGCACGCGGCCGACGACAACTGATGGGGCATGGTCCGATCGCGCCTCGCGAGAGGCACATCGGATCTGTTCCATCGGATCAATGCCGCTAGTGGACCAAAGTCCTATATCTCGTCAGCGTATCTCCCGTTAGGCTGGAACTTCAGATGGTCTACTCATGGAGCGACCGCGTGTTCGCGCCGTCATATGGTCAACCTCAACCAAATCGTTGCTGTGGTCGACGATGACGAATCGGTATGCCGAGCCATCAAGCGTCTGCTGCACTCCGCAGGTATCGGGGCGGAGACATTTTCAAGCGGCGACGAGTTTCTGAATACGCTGTCGGCGATTCCGTCATACCGCCCCGCGTGCGTCATTCTGGACATCCAGATGCCGGGAACCAACGGACTGGAAGTTCAGCGCCAACTCGCGCCGATGGGCCTGCCGATCATCATGATCACCGCGCACGACGAGCTTTCCGTTCGGCAGGCGGCCCTTGCGTCCGGCGCGGCGGCGTACCTGCGCAAACCGTTCAATGCCGCCATCCTGATCAAGGCAGTGGAAATGGCGATAGACGGTTCGTCGCGCCCCTGAAGCACGTGCGCTCCGCCTGGCGACATGGGACTAAGTTCTAATGTCTCCCTGTATCCCACCTACCAAACTGAGCTACGTCGGCGCGTCAATCGAGCGGCCTGTCGTTTCGAGTTGACGCGCGGCTAACTGACCCTCCGCGTTCGCCTCCCGTCGGCGCGCGGGTTCACTGCGCGGGCAGCGTTCAATGGAAATGCAGGAGCACGTGTGAGATACGGGTCTGCTTTACTCGCCGCTTTAGTCACTGGTGAACGGGCGATAGTCACGTGGGTTCTGGCCGCTGCATCTGGTCGCGAGCTCACCGATGGCGTCGTCATGGTCTCCCCGGACCCAAATACGCGGCGATGATTGCCGGATCCCAGAGCGGGCATGCGGACACATTTGTCCGTCCGTGTACCGGGAATCGTGGGAGGGGATAGGACCAAAGTCTAATTGTTTTATCGGCACCGGAATACCACTATTGGCATGAGCTGGGGGAATTTTCGGCGGAAACGCCTTTCATGCGGAGAGCCTTTTGTGCCTGGAGCACGCGCCATGATCAGGTATTTTCGGCTCATCCTCGCCATCCGCTCTTGCTGCTCGCGCTAGCTTGTTCAACGCGGCAGTCTTCAACCTCGGGAGACTTCCTGACGTGAAGGTACGCGCGGCTTTGCAGCGACGGTCCGACACGGAACAAAAGGCAAGGACCGAATATCGAGCGAAGTTGGTATTTTATTCCCGCACGGAGTGAAGGCTGGGTTCATCGCGGGTGCGAAAGGCGACAAGGGCGTCATGTTCTCTCCCGACGGCAAAGCAGTTGGATACTACACAATCAGAGCCGTCTCAGACGGCCATCAGGCCTGTGAACGCCCGTGTTCAAAGGCTATGTCATGACCAACTCAGCAATCAGCTACCACTAACAGTAGCGACGGCTGGTCCGTTGCGATCGGCCCGAGTGCCGCGGTGATGGATGCGGGCAGGGCCAGCGGAGTTGACCACGCCACGGTGCAGTCGGATGTCTACGCATTCATATATGGTCAGGAAGGCTTGATGGCCGGTCTCGGCCTGGAAGGTCCGAGTATAAAAAATACACCCCTTGACACGGGCATCTGCATCGGGCCATCACGGCAGTTTCCCTGACCGACACTTTGATGACGATATGAGGAGCAAACTCATGAACAAGCGTCTCTTGTGGTTCGCGATGACGCCAGCCCTGCTGTTCACGGGTATTGCCGTCGCACAACAATACCCGATGATGGACATGGTCGCGGACAAGCTGGTTCAAAGATACCAGCAATCAAGCTGTGAGCAACTGTGGCAGGAGCGGGCCCAGAAGCAGGGCAGGCCGAAGTCTGAGAGAGAGCAGCAGGCCGTACAACTATTGCACGACGACCCGCAGATGCGCGCTGCTTTCATAAGCAAGGTGGCAGCGCCGATTGCCAACAAGATGTTTGAGTGCGGCATGCTCCCCTGAGCGTCGACTGGTGCCGCAAAGCCTGGCTACTCAGTGAGACCGCGATGAGTTATGAAAAATTGCAGCGAAGCATAGCGGCCGTCGTGCTGGGCATGTTGCTGGCCGCAAGCGGCAACGCCCAGCAAGCGCCGCATGCGACGAAACATGTGGCCGCGCCGGCGGCGAAAGCTGCGGCACCATCATTCCAGCCTGGACTTGAGCAGCGCGCGATCGACATTCTCAAGGCGGCGAGTGCCCGCCTCGCGGCCGCGAAGACGATGTCGTTCACCGCGATCGTTTCCTACGAAAGTCCGAGCCGCCTCGGGCCGCCGCTCGTCTATTCGACCCGATCTGAGGTCACGGTGCAGCGGCCCGACAAGCTCAGGGTCATCACCACAGCAGACGGGCCGCGTTCGGAGTTCTACTACGACGGCAAGACCATGACCGCGTTCTCACCGGCCGAGAATCTGGTCGCTGTCGCCGACGCGCCGCCGACCATCGATGCGGCGCTACAGGTGGCCTTCGATACCGGCGCAATCTATTTCCCGTTCACCGACGTGATCGTCGCGGATCCGTACCAGGACATCGCGGACCGACTGAAGATCGCTTTCTACATCGGACAATCAAACGTGGTCGGCGACATGACAACGGATATGGTGGCGTATGTCACCGGGGACGTGTTCGTGCAGGCCTGGATCGGCGTGGAGGACAAGCTCCCGCGTCGTATGTACGCGATTTACCTCAACGATCCTGCCCGGCTGCGCCACGTGCTGACGCTATCCGACTGGAAACTGGACAGTGCGATTCCTGCGGACGCTTTCGTTCCGGCCAACGTTGCCGGCGCGGCACACATCGCGTTCGCGCGCCCAGACGCGACGGATGCGCCCGGAATGAAGCCGCCGCCGAAGAAAGCCAACTCCACCAAAACTCAATGAGGAGACGAACTGTGAAGAACGTCGTCATCCGTCTGGTGGTTTTTCTTATCGCCGCGCTCGCTGCGGGTGCCGCCGGCGCGTGGTCGCATGCCAACTATTACGGAGGTCGTACGTCACATACGCCCGGTTCTGGGTCTACGACGCGCTCGAACGCTTGGGGGGGCAGCGAAACGCACACCTACGGACAAGGCACGACCGCGACGGGCCGCTATGGCGATACAGCAACGCACGCCCAGGGATCGGGGCAGACGACCGCCACCAATCGCTACGGCGGAAGTGCGACTCACACCTACGGACAGGGAACCAGCGCGACTAACGGCTATGGTGGTTCGGCATACCATGCCACCGGCTCAGGTTATACGAGCTACACGAGCGCCTCAGGTGCAACTGCGTACCACAGCGCTTACTACGGCGCCAGATACCCGGCTTACCATCCGCCGGTCACGGTGAACAACTACGGATCCACGTGCTACAACTGTGGCGGCTGGTCCACAGCGGGGGCAGCCGCCGCGGGCGTAGCGGTCGGCGCGGCGGTCGGCGCCACCGTGGCCTCGGCGAACACCGCGGCAGCGACGTCGAACGCCTATAACGCCGGCTATGTGGCAGGAGCGACTACCACCGCCCCTGTGCCCGCTCCGGTCAGTAACTCGTTTGCAATGGGTGCGGTCTACGCGACGCTCCCGGCCGGCTGCATATCGCCCAAGGTTTCGGGCGGCACATACTACCTGTGCGGCAATACGTGGTTTCAACCCGCCTACGGCGCGAATGGCGTTTACTACCGCGTGGTGCCTGCGCCGTGAGGAGCGCCCAAAGTTAAAGTTGACTTACTGCATTCGCGTGAGGCAACCCTCGGAGACAGATTCAAGGCCACCTGGCGAAGCTGCGGTGGAGAAAACGCCGCCTCAGCGTGAGCAGCCCACGAGGCAAGCGCTCGGGGGACGGTTCCGCGCAGCGACAAGCCGGGCCATTCATTGGGCCGGGCAGCCGCATAGGCGGTCTTGCCCACACGACCACGGCAAACCGCAACCATGCGTTCAGGCTGGCCAAATCTACGAGCGGGGCTTGCCCGAGAGCTGTGTTCCAGAGCGACGCAATCTTCCGTCAGACCCTGGTGATGTTGATATAGCCGAGGACCACCCTACCGTTTATGCCGACAAGGTGCAGTTGCAGCAGGTCACGCTCATTCCGCTTCACAATGCGTTCCACGCGATGAGCGACGTAGCGGCCTCCCGGCGCGTGATCGTGATTACGCTAACCCTGCCGCACGATGGCATGGCCCGCATCGCCGTGCGCGATGCGGCCACGGACTCGCCTCCGGCGGGCCGGATTCGGTTTTTACACCGTTCCATACATCCAAACCCCATGGCCTGGGGCTCGGATTGTCAATCAGCCGCTCGATCGTGGAGCTTCACGGCGGCCGGCTCTGGGCCGAGAGCAATGTTGATCGAGGCACGACGTTCTACGCCACGTCGCCAACCGGGAACGCGGCAGAGCACAAGGAATTGCGATAAGAGCCACGGGATATTCCGAGCCAGTGGTGTTCGTCGTCGACGACGATTCCGTACGTACCGCCCTTGCGCGATTGATTCGCTCTGCGGGTCATCGCGTCGAGGCGATTGCCACGGCTCGCGAATTCCTGGCCGCCGCACACTCGCCCGCGTGTCCGTCGTGCCTGGTACTGGACATTCATTTGCCCGACATCAGCGGTCTTCAGTTGCAGCATGAGCTCGGCGATGCCTTGCCGATAACGGGTTATGACGACACCGCGATCGATGTCCACGCCATGAAGGCCGGTGCGTCTGATTTTCTGGCGAAACCCGTGCGCGACACGGACTTGCTGAATGCGCTCGAGCAGGCGCTCGGACGTGCCAGAGTGCTTTACGCGAGCCGCTGTGAACGGGATGCGCTGCGTGGCCGTTTCGACCGGCTCACCCCACGCGAGCGGGATGTTCTGGAACGGGTCGCGACCGGGTATCTGAACTAGCAAGATCGCACGCGAACCAGGTACGGTCGTGCAGACTATCAAGGCGCATCGCGCGCGTGTCATGACGAAGATGGAAGTGACCTCGCTCGCCCAACCGGTGCACATCATTGACCGTATGGACATATTTTCTTCCGCCGATCGCCGGCTATCCTGGCAGAGGTGCCAGACCGCGTGATTCTCAGGCGCTCACCGCGGTTGTCAGGCCTGAAGCCCGCGAACCGGTGGCTGTGTGCCTCGCACCTTGCAGATTTTGCGCCACTCATCTTCAGGCCGGCCGCCGCACGTGAAGGCGACCTGCGAGGCATCTACTTCGCGGCCCTTCCCGAACCGGGTGCGATATCCGCGACACCGACGATGAACGAATCATCTGCGACGCCGTAGGCGACGGCAGCCACCGACAAGCTCCCGGATCTGCAAGTCTATGTTTATCAGCACGGTGCTGATAGTGGACTTTGGTCCTGGAGAGGCAAGCACGTTCTCGTAACTCCCGGCGACGGCACAGCTCACCTTGAGGCTGATAGGACCAAGGTTCAATACCGCAATCCGAATATGTCTCGTAGTCTAGGTGCTTGGGGCATGCACACGCTCGCATGTTGACGCCACTGGACTATTCATAATGGGAAAAGCCCAACCATTTGTGGTCGTCGTCGATGACGACGAGTCCGTGAGCCGGGCGATCAAACGGCTATTGCGTTCGATCGGGGTCGCGGCGGAGTCGTTCGCGTGCGGAGAAGCATTTCTCGAAGCGTTGCCGTCAATCCGCTCGTATCACCCGGCGTGCGTGATTCTCGATGTTCAGATGCCTGGGTTGAACGGACTCGAGGTGCAGCGGCGCCTGGCTGGCAGTGGCTTGCCTATTATTTTTATCACCGCACATGACGACATCGGCATACACGAGCAGGCGCTGTCTGCCGGCGCTCTGGCGTACCTGCTCAAGCCGTTTAATGACGAGATCTTTTTCAGGGCGGTACGTTCCGCTCTGGGCATGGAGTAGGCGGGCGGATGGGTTCAGTGCGACCGCCTCGCGTATAAGACCAAAGGCTAATTGTTATTCGTTCGGGACGCGACCAAAATTGACCTTGCTGGATCAGAGCCCAACGTGAGGTACATCGCTGGCCGTTGCGTAACGCGATCAGACATCGACCATTTTTTTAAATGGAGCGCGTCATCATGTTCAAATTTTTGCGTCTTGCGATAACGATTCCGATCGTTCTCGCTGCCGTAGCGTGCTCGAACATGGGTTCATCGAGTTCGACGGGCAGCTCTGGGCGCCCTGACCTCGAACAGCAGGCACGCGACGCGTACAAGACACTGATTGCGACGACACCGAAAGCCGCCGACCTGAGGAGCCGCGCAACCGCCGTTCTGGTGTTTCCGAGCATCATCAAGGCGGGTCTGCTTGTAGGCGGGCAGGAAGGCAACGGCGTGTTGTTCGACCCCAACGGCAAGGTGCTTGGCTACTACAACCTGACGGCAGTTTCGTATGGCCTGCAGGCGGGCGCGCAGGATTTTTCCCAGGTGATGTTCCTGATGACACCCGCCGCGCTTAACTACGTGAACAGCAGCGACGGCTGGTCGGTTGGCGTCGGTCCGAGCGTCGTGGTCATGGACCAGGGAATGGCCAATTCGATGACAACCACCACAATTCAGTCGGATGTCTACGCGTTCATCTTTGGCCAGTCAGGCCTGATGGCAGGCATGGGCGTGCAAGGGCAGAAGATTACGCAGACCGGTCGCTGATGTGCTGTATGACTCATACCGATCGGCGCGGCAGTTCGAACGGTCACGTGTGTCAACGCCTGGATCAAAGGGGCCTGACGGGGGGGCTGTCATGAAAGTATCGCCGTGCGTCACAGACGGACTGGCCGTGTTTCTGGTGGCAGAGTCGGCATTGGCTCAGCAGCCGATTTTTTATCCGGCCAAGGGGCAAAGTCAGCAGCGTCAGCAATCCGACCTCGGTGCGTGTCAGACTTGGGCGAAGCACAACACGGGCGTCGATCCTGTCGCCATCGCACAGCAGTGCGGTCAACCCACTGCCGCGCCGAAACGGGGCGGAGCACTCAGAGGCGCGACTGGCGGAGCCGCCCTGGGCGCCGTGGGGGAGGCCATTGGCGGCGATGCGGGCAAGGGCGGCGCGATCGGTGCGGGTACGGGGGCAGTGGTTGGCGGTGTGCGCCAACGCCGTGCCAACCAGGCTGCGGCCCAACAACAGCAGGCGGGGCAGCAGCAGGTCTCGCAGGAGATGGCGACCTTCCCGGGCGGTGGCGGCTTGCATGTCTGGCCGTGGCTACACGCTCCTGTAGGCACCGTTCGTTGGGAGAGTGACATCATGAACAGAGCGTGTCTGCGCTTTGCGTCCGGCTCGCCTTGCTGCGCCGGTTGAGGTACGCCCGACAAACCGTGACAGGTGATGCCATGGAATTCGCACCACTGAATGCCTGTACGCGACGCACTTATCGGGTCGATTTCAGACTCGCGCTCGCTTGTGCAACTTTCCTGCTTTGCACGGGCTGTCACAAGGCGTCGACCGCCCCGCCGGCGACCGTCACCGAAGTGACGGTCATGACAGTTCAACCGCACGACACGCCAGTCTCGTTCGAATTCACCGCCCAGACGCAAAGTTCGCGCGAAGTCGAGATTCGCGCGCGCGTAGACGGGTTTCTCGACAAGCGCGTGTATACCGAGGGGGACCTGGTGCATGCCGGGCAGACACTGTTCCTGATGGACCGCAAGCCATTCGAGGCGGCACTCAAGACGGCCGAGGGCCTGCTTGCCCAGCAGCAGGCAAGGCTTTACGTGACGAAAGCCAATCTGGCGCGCGTCATTCCGCTCGCGAAGCAGAACGCGTTGAGCCAGAAGGATCTCGACGATGCGACCGGCAATGAGAAACAGGCCGAGGCCGCCGTGATCTCCGCGCAGGGCGAGGTGCGGACCGCGGAACTCAATCTGAGCTATACCACCATCAAGTCGCCGCTCGAAGGTCTGTCCAGTTTCGCGAGGCAGCAGGACGGCAGCTATGTGTCCGCCGGCTCATCGAGCCTGCTCACCTACATTTACCAACTCGACCCGATGTGGGTGAACTTCAGCCTTTCGGAAAACGAACTATTGAGGTATCGCGCCGAAGCCCAGAGAGGGACGCTGCGGATGCCGGCCAATAGCGACTACGTCGTCACTGTCGTGCTGGCCGATGGCACCGTGTTTCCCGGGCAAGGCCACATCAACTTTACCAACCCTGCCTTTAGCGACCAGACCGGCACATTCCTCGTACGCGCTTCGTTCGCCAATCCGAAAGGCACCTTACGCCCCGGTCAGTTCGTGCGCGCCGTGGTCTCCGGAGCCGTGCGGCCAAACGCGATTCTCGTGCCGCAGCGCGCGGTCCTGCAAGGTGCGAAGAGTCACTTCGTGTGGGTGGTCGACAATGACTCGAAGGCGCATCAACGCGTGGTCGAAACCGGCGATTGGCATGGCGACGACTGGTTCATTGCCGAGGGACTCAAACCGGGCGAGCGCGTCGTGGTGGACGGCGCAATCCGGGTTGTCGCCGATACGCCGCTCAAGATAAAGGGTGCGCCCGAGGCGGCCCCGAAGCCGGCTCCGGCCGCCAACGCATCGCCCGACCAGCCCCTGCATCTGGCCCACCGGTCCGGCCAGCCCGCGATCGAGTGAGCGACGGTCGATATGAACATCTCTCATTTCTGCATCGACCGGCCCATCTTCGCGTCGGTCATTTCAATTGTCATCACGCTGGGTGGGGCATTGGCGATGTTCAGTTCGCCTATTGCCCAGTACCCGGACGTCACGCCGCCGCAGATCACGATTTCCGCCACCTACCCAGGGGCCAATGGGTCCGTGGTCGCGAATAACGTAGCCGCGCCGATCGAGCAGCAGGTGAACGGCGCGGACAACATGATCTACATGTACTCGTCGAGTTCGTCGACCGGCGCCTATACGCTCAACGCCTTCTTCCAGATCGGCACCAACCCGGAACTCGCGCAGGTCGACGTGCAGAACCGCGTGAACCTGGCGTTGCCGCAATTGCCTTCGTCCGTGCAGGCGCAGGGCATCCAGGTGCAGAAGAAGTCGTCAGCGTTCATGATGGTGATCGCCATCTATTCGCCGACTGATCGTTACGACGCCACCTATATCGCCAACTACGCGAACATCTATGTGCTCGATGCGTTGAAGCGCATACCGGGTGCGAACCAGTCGAGTATCTTCGGCACGCCCGACTACGCGATGCGCATCTGGCTGAAACCCGACCGGATGGCACAACTGGGCATTACGGCGGCCGACGTGCAGCGGGCCGTGGCCAACCAGAACCAGCAGTTCGCGGTCGGGCAAATCGGGCAGTCGCCAACCGGCACCGCCGTCGAGCAGTCGTTTGCCGTCACCACCACTGGCAGGCTCACCGACCCCACTGAGTTCGACAACATCATTATTCGCGCGACGAATGGCGATGCGGCGATCGTGCGGCTCAAGGACATCGGCCGGGCTGAACTCGGCCAGAAAGATTATTCGATTCGCAGCCGGTTCCAGGGCAAGCCCGCCACGGTCATGGCGGTGTATCAGCAACCGGGGGCTAACGCGCTCGATGTCTCGAAGCAGGTGCGCGCGACCCTTGCAGAGATGAAGAAGTCGTTTCCGGAAGGTATCGACTACGAGATTGCGATGGACACGACGGACTTCACCCGCGCCTCCATCTCGGACGTCATCCATACGTTTTTCGAAGCCCTCGTGCTGGTGGTGATCGTCGTATTCGTGTTCCTGCAAAGTCTGCGCGCCACGTTGATACCGGTCATCGCGGTGCCGGTATCGATCATCGGCACCTTCATGGGCATGCTGGCACTCGGGTTCTCGATCAACATGCTGACGCTGTTCGGCATGGTGCTGGCGATCGGTATTGTGGTGGACGATGCGATCGTGGTGGTCGAGAACGTCGAGCGGAATATGACCGTTCACAGGCTGAGCCCGAAAGACGCGGCCAAGCGGGCGATGGACGAGGTCTCCGGGCCGGTCATCGCGATCGTGCTGGTGATGTGCGCGGTGTTCGTGCCTGTCGCATTTCTCGGCGGCATCACCGGACAACTGTACAAGCAGTTCGCCATCACCATCGCGATCTCCGTGGTGCTGTCCGGGGTGGTGGCGCTGACCTTGTCGCCGGCGCTGGCGGCGTTGCTCCTGAAGCCCGGTCACCATGAAAAGCGCGGTTTCTTCAAGTGGTTCGATAACGCGTTCGGGCGGATGACGGCTGGCTATACGAATCTGGTCAAGCTCGCCATCAAGCGTTCCGTGATTGGGCTGCTCATTTTCGCGGGCGTGATTGCGCTCGCGGTCGTCATGATGCGCTCGATTCCTACCTCGTTCCTGCCGCCGGAGGACCAGGGTTACCTGCTCGGCGCGGTAATCATGCCGGATGCCGCGAGCCTCGATCGCACGGAGGCGGTCTCACAGCATGTCACGGACTATTTCATGAAGCAGCCGGCCGTGGGCAGCGTGACGATTGTCAACGGCTACAGCCTTCTCGACAGTCAGAACAAGAACAATGCCGGAACGTTTTTTGTCGGCTTCAAGAGCTTCGACGAACGATACAAGTTCGCCAACATCAGGACGCAGAACGCGCGCGCGGTGCTGATCGACGCGTACGAGCATCTCGCGGCGGTGCAGGAGGGGATCATCCTGCCGGTCAATCCGCCGTCGATTCCCGGCCTGGGCACGACCGGCGGTACCGAGGTATGGGTCCAGGCGCAGGGCGATGCCAGCATCGCGCAACTGGCAGGCGTGGTAGAGCAGTTTGTCGCCAAGGCCAAGGCCCGGCCCGAACTGGCGCGCGTCACGTCGACCTTCAATGCGTCCGCGCAGCAATTGCTGGTGAACGTCGACCGCGACAAGTCGGAGACGCTGGGTGTGCCGATCGAGGACGTCTACAGCGCGATGCAGACGATGTTCGGTTCGCTGTACGTCTCGCAGTTCAACCGTTCGAGCCGCCTGTGGCAGGTGATCCTGCAGGCCGAACCGTCCTACCGCCTCAAGCCTCAGGATCTCGATCAGATCTTCGTGCGCAGCAAGACCAACAGCATGGTGCCGCTCAAGGCGGTCGTGACCTCGAAGTTCGACACGGGCCCTGATCTGGTGACGCGGTTCAACAATTTCCCGGCAGTGAAGGTCACCGTCAATCCCGCGCCGGGCATCAGCTCGGGTCAGGTGCTCGAAACCCTCGAAGATGTAGGTGCGCAGGTGTTGCCGGCTGGCTATAGCCTCGGGTGGAGCGGCGAGGCGTACGAGGCCAAAAAGGCCGGCGGGACCTCCGCGCTCGTGTTCGTGTTCGGCCTGATCATGGTGTTCCTGATTCTTGCCGCGCAATACGAGAAGTGGAGCCTGCCGTTCGGGGTGCTGATGGCCGTGCCGTTCGCGCTGTTCGGCGCACTGCTCGCGATCATGCTGCGCGGCCTCGAAAACGACGTCTACTTTCAGATCGGTCTGACGATGCTGGTTGCGCTCGCGGCCAAGAACGCGATCCTGATCTTCGAGTTTGCGGTGCTCAACCGCGAGTCGGGCGAGTCGGTGTACGACTCCGCAGTCACGGCGGCGACCGAACGTCTGCGCCCGATCGTGATGACCTCGCTCGCGTTCATCCTTGGCTGCGTGCCGCTGGCGATTGCAACGGGCGCGTCCGCGAACAGCCGCCATTCGATCGGCACCGGAGTGATCGGCGGGATGCTCGGCGCGACGGTGATTGCCGTGTTCTTCATCCCGATGTTCTTCTACGTGCTCGAGTCGATGTCAGAGAAAAGCGGCGGCAAGAAGACACCGGGGCCGACCGGCAGCAAGCCCGGCGACGACGCTGCGGGCGGCACAGGCGCTGGCGGCGCTCCTACGATCACGCCGTCGGCCAGACACGAGGGCGAATGACATGCGTAGCAGAGCGTCCTTGCCCCTTCTGGTGCCCGTGCTGCTGAGTCTGGGCGGCTGTCTGCTCGGCCCGAACTACTCGCGGCCGGCGATCGACACACCGGCCACGTATCGCTTCGCGGCCGGTGAGACCGTCGAGGTGGCCAATACTGCGTGGTGGGAGCAGTTTCAGGACCCGGTGCTGAACGATCTGATCGCCACCGCGCTGGCAGAAAATAAGGATGTGAAGATCGCGGCCGCACGCGTCGACCAGTTTCTCGGCCAGTTCGTCACCACCCGCGCGGGGCTCTTCCCGCAGATGAGCGCCGGGTTCGATGCGCAACGCCAGGGCGTCTCGACGGCCGGCGCCGTGCCGCTGCCGGCGGGGTTGTCGCCGGTCTTCAACACCTTCGAGCCGACGTTGTCGGCGGCCTGGGAAATCGATGTGTTCGGCAGGGTACGCCGCCAGACCGAAGCGGCGCGCGCCGGGCTGCTGGCCAGTGAGGAAGGGCGGCGCGCGACGATCCTGACGCTGGTCGCGTCGGTGGCGACGGCCTACATCAATCTGCGCGATCTCGACCAGCAGCTCGAGATCGCGAAGTCCACGACAGAGTCCCGCGCGGAATCGGTGCACGTCTTTACGTTGCGGTTCAAGGGGGGCGACGTATCGCAAATGGAGCTGGCGCAGAGCCAGTCGGAATACGAGGCATCGCTCGCGACGATTCCCCAGCTCCAGACGCAGATCGCCCAGCAGGAAAACGCGCTGTCGATCCTGCTGGGCCGTAACCCGGGCGACATCGTGCGCGGCCGCGAACTGTCCGATCTGGCTGTTCCGGCGGTGCCCGCCGGGTTGCCCTCGGATCTGCTGACACGGCGTCCGGATCTGCTGCAGGCCGAGCAGAACCTGGTGGCTGCCAACGCGCTGATCGGCGCCGCTCGCGCACTCTATTTTCCGTCGATTTCACTGACTGGACTGTTTGGCTCGGCCAGCGTCGAATTCTCGAAACTGTTTACCGGACCGGCGCGGGTCTGGTCGTTTGCAGGTTCGGTGAGCGTGCCGATCTTCACCGCCGGCAGCATCAGCGGACAGGTGCGGCAGGCCGAAGCGCAGCAACAACAGGCCTTGTTCCAGTACCAGCAGGCGATTCAGACCGCGTTTCAGGAGGTCGACGACGCGCTCATCTCAGTGCAGAAGTCGCGCGAGCAGCTCGTCATTCAGGAGCGCCAGGTCGATGCGCTTCGCACTTATGCGCGGCTTGCGCGGCTGCGTTTTGAAGGCGGCTACACCAGTTACATCGAAGTACTGGACGCCGAACGCAGCCTGTTTAACGCGCAGCTCAGCTATACGCAGACTAACGGCGTCGTGTTCAGCTCGCTTGTCGCGCTTTACAAGGCGATGGGCGGCGGCTGGGTGGTCACCGCAGAGCAGATGACGCACAAGACTCCGCAGCAGGAGGGCAGTGTCGTCCAGAAGACGGGCGACGCGCTTGCGGAGTTGCCGCGATGACGACCGGGCGCCTGATTGCCTGCCACGAATGCGATCTGTTGCAGCGCGAATTGCCGTTGCCACTCAATGGCGTGCTGCGCTGCCGCCGCTGCAACGCCGAGTTGTCGCGCAGCCGTCCGGACAGCGTCGACCGGGCGCTGGCGTTCACGCTCAGCGCGATGGTGCTGTTCGGCATCGGGAACGCGTTTCCGATGGTCGGCCTCAGTGTCAATGGCGAGCTCGTTCAGACGACCTTGCTAGGCGCCGCCCGCGTGCTGTACGACGATGGCATGTGGCCCATCGCCGGCCTCGTGCTGGCGACGACATTCATGATGCCTCTCCTGCAGATGGCGACGATGACTTATCTGCTGGTGCCGCTTCGCTTCGGCCGGGTGCCGTACCGGTTCGACCTGATCTTCCGTCTTCTGCAACTGGTTCGACCGTGGGGGATGACCGAGGTCCTGATACTCGGCATGCTGGTCGCCCTGGTCAAGCTGGCCCACATCGCCAGTGTCGTGCCCGGCACGGCGTTGTGGACCTTCGGCGTACTCATGGCGCTGCTTGCAGCAGCCAGCAGCGCGTTCGATCCACGCGAATTCTGGGAACGCGCGCGCGGCACGCAGGCGGCCGGTCCCGATACCGTCGAGTCAGTCATCCCACGCGCACCCACGGCCATGGGTTGCGGCCTGCTGACCTGCCACACGTGCGACCAGCTCGTGAAGCACGCCGCGCACGGCGCCGACGCTGTCTGCCCGCGCTGCGGCGCGCATCTGCACGCGCGCCAGCCCAACAGCATCGGCCGCACGTGGGCGCTCCTGATCGCCGCCATCGTTCTGTACATTCCGGCGAACGCGCTGCCCGTCATGAACACCAGTTCGCTGTTCGGCAGCGAGAAAGATACGATCCTGAGCGGCGTGGTCTATCTCTGGACCTCCGGCTCATGGCCGCTCGCCATCATCGTGTTTATCGCGAGCATCGCGGTGCCGATGCTCAAGATCATCGCGTTGATGTTCCTTGTTATCTCGACGCAGCTGCGTTCGCCCTGGTCGCCGCAACAACGGGCGCGGATCTACCGCGTGGTGGAACTGGTCGGGCGCTGGTCGATGCTCGACATCTACGTCATCACCATTCTCGTCGCGCTCGTGCAGTTCAAGGGGCTCGCAACCATCCAGGCCGGGCCGGCCGCTATTGCGTTCGGGGCGGTCGTCGTTCTCACGATGTTTGCCGCACTATCGTTCGACCCGCGCCTGATCTGGGACCGGGCGGAGAAAAATCATGTCCCGGCCGCCCGATAACCGTTCGCCCGACATTCCCGATGCCGTGGCCGTGCCGCGCAAGCGCTGGCGTATGCAACTGGTCTGGCTGGTGCCGATCGTCGCTGTGCTGATCGGAGGCTGGCTGGCCGTCAAGGCGGTGCTCGACAAGGGGCCGACGATAACGATCAGCTTTGTGACCGGCGAAGGTCTCGAAGCGGGCAAGACCAAGATCAAGTTCAAAAACGTCGACATCGGTACCGTCACCAGTGTGGTGCTGTCGCGGGACCACCGCAGCGTGATTGCGCGCGCGGAACTCGCCAAGGACGCTTCGAGCCTGCTGGTCGAGGACACGCGCTTCTGGGTGGTGCGCCCGCGCATTTCCGGCGGCACGGTGTCGGGCATCGGCACGTTGCTATCCGGTTCTTTCATTGGCGTGGATGTGGGCACCGCGAAAACGTCGCGCCGTGAGTTTGTCGGTCTCGAAACGCCGCCTGTGATTGCCACGGGTGTGCCGGGGCGCGAATTCATCCTGAAGGGTGTGGACATGGGCTCGCTCGATGTGGGCTCGCCGATCTTTTTCAGGCGCCTGCAGGTTGGACAGATCGCGTCGTACAAGCTGGATGCAAATGGCAAAGGGGTGACCCTGCATGTGTTCGTCAATGCGCCCTATGACAAGTATGTCAAGGACGATACCCGCTTCTGGCACGCCAGCGGCATTGACGTGGCGCTCGACACCAATGGCGTCAAGGTCAACACCGAGTCGCTGGTGGCGATTCTGATCGGCGGACTTGCATTCGAGACGCCAGAGGAGAATGAGGAGAAGAGTGAGGCTGCCGCAGGCGAGGAATTCTCGCTGTTCCGTACCCGCGACGAGGCCATGAAGCGCCATGACCGCATCGTTGATAAGTATGTGTTTGACTTTACCGAGTCGGTTCGCGGGCTGTCGGTTGGTGCGCCCGTCGATTTTCGCGGGATCGTGGTCGGTGAGGTGGCGGCAATTTATACGCGCTTCAATCCAGTCACGAAGCAGTTCAGCATCCCGGTCGAGATACGCTTCTACCCCGAGCGCTTCACGTCACGCTACAAGAACGGAGGACAGGGCGGACGGATAGCGACAGATCGTCAAAAGCTCGCGGACTGGCTGGTCGCGCGTGGCTTGCGTGGGCAACTGAAAACCGGCAACCTCCTGACCGGGCAGTTATATATTGGGATCGACTTCTTCCCCAATGCGGCGAAAGCGACGATCGACTGGAGCGCCAATCCGCCAGAGTTGCCGACCGTTCCCGGCGGCCTGCAATCGCTGCAGGATTCGGTGTCGGCGCTGATTGCCAAGCTCAACAAGATTCCGTTCGAAGGGATCGGCAACAACGCCAAACAGACGTTGCAGGACGCCGACGCGCTCCTGAAACGGCTGGATGCCGAAGTGGTGCCTCAGGCGCGCTCCACGCTCGCAGCGGCACAGGCGGCGCTGAATTCGGCGAATACAGCGTTGCAGCCCGACTCGCCCCTCACGCAGAGTACCGCCGATACGATGCACGAACTCGCACGCACCGCGGCAGCTTTCCGCACGTTGGCTGACTACCTCGAGCGTCATCCTGAGGCGCTGATTCGCGGCAAGTCGGAGGATAAAAAGTGATGCGCACGTTTCTGTCCAGGGCATTGGTGCTGACGGTCGCCGCACTGGCCGGCTGTAGTACGTCGCCGACAGCCAGCTTTTATACGTTAGGCGCGGTCACGGCGCCCGGCGACGCCTACACGGTCCGCCCGGTCATCGTGGTGGTCACGTCGGTCACGGTGCCCGACCTCGTGGACCGTCCGCAGTTCGTGGTTCGCGTCAGCGACAATCAAGTGAAGCTCGACGAATTCGCGCGTTGGGCGGACCCGGTGAAGAGTCAGGTTCCGCGCGTGATAGCGGCCAATCTCGCGGTTCTGCTGCCAGGCGCACGCGTGTCCGTCTATCCGCAGGACACGGATGCCGGTACACCGTACCG
Organism: Paraburkholderia sp. RL18-085-BIA-A; assembly: GCF_046027075.1. NCBI lineage: Bacteria > Pseudomonadati > Pseudomonadota > Betaproteobacteria > Burkholderiales > Burkholderiaceae > Paraburkholderia > Paraburkholderia sp. RL18-085-BIA-A. The sequence goes on from NZ_JARESU010000014.1 coordinate 102,342, forward strand.
TGTCAAGATCGAACTCCAGCGCTTCGATGGCGCGCCGGGCGAGGGTGCCACCGTCGAGGCATTATGGTCGGTCAGCCCGCCTACGGGGAGGGCGCCAATGAGCGGGCATACGGCCGTGCGCGTGCCCGTTGCGGGCCCCGGCTACGAAGCGCTCGTGGCGGCGTACAGCGGGGGGCTCGGTGTCGTCAGCCATGACATTGCCACGGCGATCCTGGGAGGTCTGTCGAAGTGATGGAAATTGGAGCAGGGGTGTCCACGGCGCATGCGGCACAGGGGGATGTTCGCGCCGCCTGTTAGAGTTGATCGCGCAGGACGCGGCGGCCCGTGCTGTGGAGGACTTACATGGCTACGGCGACGTCGCAAACAACTGTGAGGAAACGCCGAACATCACCGTGCAACGCTAGCTCTTCGCGCTACGCTGGATCAATTGCACCCATGACTCGCGGCCATCCTGTAGCACTTCTCCCCATTCGGGCCGCGGTCCACGCCCTTTCCATTCATCGTCTTGGCTTCTCCGCCTTTGCTCGTCTGCGTCGTCACGCGAGCCTGATTCTTCTGCGATTTCCAGGCGTTACCCGTGTTGTGAAGGTCATACCCGAGGCATTCTTGCACGACGTGTGGCTGCGTAAATTTGCAGGAGCGCCCAGCCGGGCCGAGGGTGGTGTAACGCTGTGGCTGGTGGGACAGATTCGCGATTGCCCGCTCGATACCGTTTCCGCAGGCGGAGCGATTGACCATGCCGGGCGTTTCGACCAATACGTTTCAGGGAATGCAAGCCGGCGCGTCTGTGCACCAGCTTAACCGGCCGGACTCTGGATTGACCGCTGAAAGCCGGTTATTTTCCGTTGTCTTGTATCGATAGTGCACATCCCTGGAAGTCCGCGGCAGTGGCGTTTTAGGTGCGCCGCAGCTTGGCAGGACGCTACAAAAGGACTGATAGCTTGCGTCGTGTGTGAGGATCCACGGCGCGCCGTTCCGCAGCATGATCAATTCCGCGTCGACAGGAACGTCCGGGAGCATTGTTTCGCATCGGCACCCAATGGCATGGACGGCGCCTCATTGTCGAGCCGGACTGGCGGTCACTCGCAGAAAGGCATGCGCGGCCGCACGTGAGGTGTAGGAGGGGACATACGTGTTGAGCCTGGCCGCTGCCCCCGGAGCGAGGAATACGACCTTGGTCCGATTGGCGGCTATTGGGGTTCAGAACACGATGGAACAGAACCGGACCGTGCGGCGCCCGCACTTGCGCCGCTGCGTCAGCCGCACAACCTGAAGCCGGTCCGGATCATCACACAGTTGCGCCGCGACATCCCGCAGGTTGCGTGCTTCGACACCATGTGTCATAACATGTTGACGGACGCTTCGAAGGCGCTCTACCAAAGATAGGTCTACCCGGCTTGCCGGGGAAGTCGAGCGACATGAGCGCGCACGCCGTTTCCTGCTGGTCTGCCAGGACCCGTTCCGCTTCGGGGCTGAAGGATTTTCGGGCTGATCTCCGGCGCAGCGGTGCATCGCGCGCCGCTGGTCGAGCTGGTCGAAATCACGGACGTGGGCTACACCTGCGCGTTTGCGGCCATACCATCCGCACGACGGTTCCCGGCGCCTCGTTGCATGTCGACCGCAGGCAGAAGATCATCGCGTAGGCTGATAGTCGAGGAGCAATCATCATGGCTGAACTGCTGCTTGGAAACGTGGAAGAAAGCGTCACCGATGAAGAAATCGGCGAATTCCTGATACGGTATGGTTTTCCCCAGTTCAGCGAGATCCAGCGTGTGCCGGGCGCGGGCTCCCGGCCCGCCGCGCTGGTGATCTTCAACGACGTGACCGCGGACGGATTGCGCATACTGCAGCCGCGCATCCATAACCTGTTCTGGAAGAACCGCACGATCACCGCGCTGCTTATTCCGACCCGCGACGAATCCTAGCTCGCCAGGAGCCGCGTATGGGTCTGCTGTCGTGGTGGTTCGGGAAAAACCGCGCATCTGAAGAAAACGATTTCCAGCAGTCGAAGGAAATCGTCGAGCGGATCGTCAGGCTCGGTCCGCAATTGCGTCTTGCGCGCGATTGCGAGGCGCGCATGGCGCCCGCCGTGCACCGGTCGATCGACTTTCTGCGCGACCTTGTCGCGGATATGCAGGCGCCGCGGGAGGCCAGTGCGGCGGCGTGGGCAACGGACCCGTACATTCATGCTTTTTTTGCCACACCGGACGATGTCTGTCCGGTCTTCAGCCACTCGGAGGCATTACGCGCCTACTTCGACGATCATCCCGGCGCGGACGAAGCCGTTGCTGTACTGGGGATGACCGTCAACGAGCGGCGGACTCTCGGTGTCGCGCAATTTGGCGCAACCACGCGTACCGATGTTGCGCAGACCACCGTCAGCTTCAGCGATCACCAGGTGCGCCTGTGCGCCGGGTCGGAAGCGGCGCTTCGGCAGGAAATCATTTTGCGGGTGGTCGATCAGCTTGCGCTCGAAGCACTCGGGAAAATTGCGGAAGACACGAAACGGCGCGATTCGCTGGAGCACGAACGGGCGCTGCTGAGGACGCGCTTGAGGATGCTCGAGCGGCAGGGGACAGGGGCACGGTCGCTGCTGGGAAGCGACGCATCGTGCAGCTTCGCGGAAGTGGCGCAATTGCAGACGCAAATCGATGAGAACGAGCAGGCGCTGACGAACCTGGGCCTGAAGACCGAGGCGCTCGAGCGGCACCTGGAGATGGTTTGCAGCGTGCTGTCGTCGCCGGATTCACATTTTCACGTGCAGAAAAAAAAGTTTCTGCTGGATCGGATGAATGTCGTCGTCGACGATGGGGACACCCGCCCGGCGCACGAACTGGAACTTCAGATGGCCCGTCTGCCAGCGAGTTCCAATGCGATGCGCGCCTTCTCGATGGTGCGCTTCAGGCGAGCCGATCTGCTGCCCGCTCGCGACATGCTGGCGGAAGCCCGGCGATTGCTGATTTGACCAAAGGCGATTTGCACTCTGGGGAGGACATGGCGTGAGCATCATCGTAGGTGAGAACGCGGTGGACACGACGCTCATTCGACTTGGCCGTCCGTTCTTCGACCGCGAGAACACACTATGCTTTTCTGCCTACGCGTTCGGTTGGGGATATTGCGCGTTTTCGCTGGAGGCCGCCGTCGCACATGAAGTGCTCGGCAGCATCGACGAGTCGCCCCGGCAGATCCTGCTGGCATTCGCTATCGGACAGGCCAGAATCCGCAAGGCAGTGAACCGGGCCGCACGGCAACACGGAGAGCGTATCAGGCTCACGCCGGGCGATTTTCCGTAAACCGCGAACGACGCTGCGTTGGTTCGGGCGCAGCGCGTGTTCCCGCCTCAATCGCTCCGATGCGAGATGAGGTCGGCCGGACCGGCGGAATTGCCCTGTTCCACCGACTCGTTCGGCTGGTCTATCCACGCCAGAAGCAGATGGTAAGTGACGGCCAGAATGACCGGGCCGATGAAAAGGCCGACTGCTCCTATCGCGATCAAACCGCCCAGCACGCCCGTGAGGATGAGCACCATCGGCAGCGCCACCGCCCGGCGGATGAGTATGGGCCGCAGGACGTTGTCGAGCGCCGAGACGCCGATGCTCCAGACCAGCAGCACGCTGGCCGTCAATCGCGCATCATGCACGAATAGCCAGATCACGCAGCCGAGCATCGGCAGTAGCGGCCCCAATTGCACGAGGCACAGGACGAGCATCAATGCGCTCAGCACGCCTGCAAATGGGATGCCGGCGAGCCAGACCCCGGCCGCGCCGAGCGAAGCCTGGACAAGTGCCGTTACCACGACGCCGAGTGCGATCGCGCGGATCGACTGACCCGTGAGGTGCACGATGTTGGCCCCGCTGTCCGGCGCCACGCGCAAGGCCAATGCGGTCACGAGGGCGACCGCGCCCTCGCCGTGGGCATAGAGCAGTCCGCACACGATCAGCATCAATATCAGATGCACGGCAAACGAGCCGACGAGACCCATCTGAACCAGAAGCCATTTCGCGACCACGGCGGCATAGGGTTCGACCTTTGCGAGGATGCCGCCGGGGCCCGCATCGGACAGTTTCTGCCACTCGTCTGTTGCATGGTCCATCAACGGCACGCTGCTGAGCCAGCTCGGGGGCGATGGAAGCGCATAGTCGGGCAGCTTTTCGACGAAGTTCATGATGTCGGCCGTATGGTCGGCAAGCGTGGACACCGCGGCGTAGGTCGGGATGCATATCACCACGATTTCCAGCAATAGCATGACGGTGACGGCGAGCCCGCGCCGTCCGCCGAGCCGCCGCTGGATCCCGAGCATGAGCGGCCATGTCGTGACGACAATCGTGCTGCCCCAGATCAGCGCAGGCACGAACGGATGCACGATGTAGAGGCTACCGCCGATGAGCAGGACAAGTGCGGCGACAGCCAGCACGACCCGGGCAAGATCGACAGTGGGGCGAACTGGCTGGCGCTGCGGCTCTGGACTCGGGATGGGGTGGGCCATATCGTCCATCGTCTGTGCGGCTCCGGTTGAACTGCGCAACCAGCTCATGCGCATGGGCTTCGCCAAAACGAGTGTGCCGGCCGCGAGTCCAGTCTCGACGGCCGCACAACAACTCGATCGAACGCAACCACCGAAGCAGAACAGGGCGAGCGGCCGTCAACCGGCACATGCGCCGCCGGGAGCGATGATGCGCCGTGCGATCCGCACGGCGCCTGCGCGGCTATTTGGCTTTGGGTTCGACGGAGACTGCGATGGCCTCGGTGTAGACGACTTGTATATGATCCCCTTTCTTGACCAGCTTGAGCTGCTCGGGATCCTGCACCATAAGGTCCAGCGAATTGCCTTGCGGACCTTTCAATGTCACCGCCCCGGTCTGATGGTTGACGGCGGTGACAACGGCCATGACAGTCACTTCCCTGCTAGCCGTGCCGCCAGGTTTGGCGCCCATCGGCGCGCGCTCCATAGACTGGGTTTCGTTGGCGCCAACCGTCGCGCCACCCTTCTTGAGCGTGACGGTCATGGCCTCCGAATACTCCGCGTTGACCACGTCGCCGATCTTGAGCTGGTCGAAGTTGCGAGCCTCCTCACCCACCACGACCTGCACGACCTTTCCCTTGGCGTCCTTTAGCCAGACGGTTCGCGTGGCCGGTTCGATGCCGACGACGGTCGCGGTCGTCTTGACCGTGCCTGTCACGGATACTTTGCCGGGCGCGCTGTTGACCGCCACTTGCGGCTCCGTCTGCGCGTAAACCGCGGTCGCCAGAGACACGAGCGTCGCCGCGATGATGAGTTTGCTGTTTCTCATGCTGCTCTCCTTGAACGCCTGTGCGCACATTGTCTTGCGGCCAGGCTGGCCGCCGGTGTTTCATTAATGAAGGTGTATTGCCGCGTTTGCACGCTACAGTTCATTTGATCGTGTAGCCGCGACCTTCCATGCACGCGGCATAGGCACGATTGAAGGTGTCCATCGCGCCCTGTGTCTGGGACTGCGACGATGCCGTGGCCGCGCGCCGGTTCTGCCGCGCGCGTGATCCGCCGACCACCGTACCCGCCGTGGCACCAACCGCCGCGCCTTTTCCCGCGTCACCCGCTATCGCTCCGACGACCGCTCCGCCGGCCGCGCCGCGCGCGGCGCCCTGAACGCGCTCGCCGCCGCCCACCGCAGGTCCGGAAGGCGGCGGCGGGGCATTGGCCAGTGTGGCGGGGTCCACGCCCGTATTGCTCTTGGCCCACGAATAACATGCGCCGTCATCCTGCTGCTGCTTTTGCTGGCTTTGTCCTTTTGCGGGGTAGGCAATGGGTTTGCTTTGCGCGATACCATCGAGCGAGATCGAGCCTGCCAGGGCGGCGAGAAGGAAGTACTTTGTCAACGTAGTCACGGCGACTCCTTGCTTGAGCCCACGCCAGTGCAGACCGCCGGCTGCCTGTTCGGGCGGGCTTGAAGTTGAAACCGGCACGGGTCGTCGCGGTCGTGTCAGGATCGAGCGCTGGGCGGTGTGTGCAGCAATGGCAGTTTTGCTTTCATCATTGCGCCCAGGCATGCGGTGCGCAATCGGACCAAGGTCGTATTTGCATTACGGCATATCCTCGGTCCAAACTGTATCTGTACGGCAGGCGTGCGTATCGTTTCCATTGCTTCGGATAACTGTCTTTTAAATATCGCAGCCCGAGTCGCATGTTGAAGAGTGAGGGGACGCATCAATGGACCGCGTTACGCGTGCTTCTGAACGGATCATCCCGTTTGAGTCGGCGGTCGACGGGTGGGGGCGAGCGGTTGCCCCTCAGAAGCCGAGGCTCGCCCGGGCTGTGGTCCATGCGATTGTTGCCGCCATGCTGGCGGTCTGCGCCATGTCGTCCGCCACGTTCTCGTTTGCGCAGGCTCCCGCCGCAGACACCGGCGCGCCCGCCGCCGTTTCTCCCGAGACGCTCGACAAACTTGTCGGGCCCATTGCGTTATATCCGGACGATCTCATTGCCATCATTCTTCCCGCCGCGACTTACCCGGTGGAGATCGTGCAGGCGGATCGCTTTCTCGAGCAGCGCAAGAGTGACAAGGCGCTCAAAGTCAACGAGAACTGGCACGAGCCCGTCAAGGCTTTGCTGAATTACCCCGAGGTCGTCAAAAGAATGAGTACCGATCTCGACTGGACAATCAGTATCGGCGAAGCCGTCGTCGCCGATCAGGGCGCGGTGCTCGAGGCCGTTCAGCGCTTCCGGCGTCAAACGCAGGCGGCGGGTCAGCTCAAATCCGATGACAAGCAGGTCGTGGTGGTCGAAAAAGAGGTGATCAAGATCGCTCCGGCCGATCCGCAGGTGATTTACGTGCCGCAGTACAACCCGACGACCGTCGTGGTAGCCGGTGCACCTCCGACATATGGCTACCTGCCTGCGCCTTATCCGGCCTACTACTATCCTTACCCGCCGGGAGCGGCGCTCGCGACGGGCCTGATCTGGGGGGCGGCGATTTCCGCGGCCTGGAGCGGCAACCACTACCAAGCCCATTACGGAGGCGGCGGCAATAACAACATCAACATCAATCGGGAAAGGAACGTCGAGCGAGGCGATAGGGAAAGGAACGTTGAGCGAGGCAATATCAACACGGGCGACGTCAACCGCACCCGCGGGCAGACAGGGCAGTCGTCCGCATGGCGATCCGAAAAGAAGCCCGGCCAGGTGAGTGGCACGACCGGCCGCACCGGCGGCACGCAACGGGTCGGCGACGCCCCGGCTCGCGGCGCCGCGGGAGGCGGCAATGCGGCTGCAGGAGGACGGCAGCAAGCGGCTCAACGCCCGGCTACACCGGCTACAAGGGAACAGGGCGCTCAGCGTGCCGCCACACCGGCCACAAGGGAACAAGGGGCTCAGCGTTCCGCTTCGCCAGCCACACGTGAACAGGGCGCGAGGGCCTCGCAAGGGGGCGGGGGCGATGCGTTCAGCGGCTACGGGTCGGCGCGCGACGCGCAGGCGAACAGTTCAAGAGGCGCGGCGAGTCGTCAGTCCGTCTCCGGGACGCAGGGCCGGACTCCCCAGGCTTCCGCCCGTTCCGGCGGTGGTGGCGGGGGCGGTGGCGGGTTCTCCCGTGGCGGCGGCGGCGGCGGCGGTGGCGGTCGCGGTGGTGGTGGTGGTGGTGGACGGCGATAGGGGATGACAATGACTGACCGGAGCAGAACCGGCAAGAACCCACGTGCGGACGCTCGGCCCCGACTCGCTTCATGGTGCGGGTTGTGCGCACTGGTCCTCGCGCTGCTGGTTCCGTTTGGGGCCCTCGCCGCAGGGCAACGGACGTTCGCCACACCGGACGAGGCGGTCACCGCTCTGTCCGAGGCGTTGAAGGCCGGCGACGAAGCGACGCTGGTCGCCATTTTCGGCGAGTCGCACAAACGTCTCGTGGTCTCGCCGGACGAGGCGGAGAACCACGCGAATTGGGCCAAGGCGAGCGCGGAACTGGATGCCTTTCACGTCCTCGATGACGCGGGACCGAATCGCCGGATTCTGCTGGTCGGCGACGAGGCCTGGCCAATGCCGATCCCCATCGTGAAGGAGAACGGCAGCTGGCGGTTCGCCACCGAAATCGGCGAGGAAGAAATCCTGAATCGCCGTATCGGCGCCAACGAACGCGAGGCGATGACCGTGCTGCGCGCCTATCTCGACGCACAGCGAGAATACGCGTCACGCGATCGAAACAATGACGGCCTGCTGGAATACGCGCAAAAGCTTGCCAGTACGCCGGGCAAGCAGGATGGCCTCTACTGGCACACGGATGAGAGCAGCGGTGAAGAAGCCAGTCCGTTTGGACCGCTGATCGCCGTCAGCTCGGAGTATCTGAAGGGCCACAAGGCGGGCGACGCCTATCGGGGCTATCACTTCCGAATTTTGACGAGGCAAGGCAAGGACGCCCCTGGGGGTGCCTTTAGCTACATCATTAACGGACATATGATCGCCGGTTTCGCAATGGTCGCCTATCCAGCCATATATGGCACGAGCGGCGTGATGACTTTCGTGGTCAACAACAACGGCGTTATCTACCAGAAGAATCGTGGCGCGAACGCGCCGCCTGTCACCGAGTTCAACCCGGATCACACATGGCAGCGCGTTAAGGATCCGTACTGAGCCGATCGCCTGCTGCGCTCCGCCGGCCGGCGCTTGCGGCGCAGGCGTGTGCGCAAGCATCTAGGACCAAGGTCCGATGTGGATCGGGCGAGCCACCGAGTACGCTTGAAAAGCGGAACGGGCCGCTCGCGGGGCATCGTGCACTGGATCATCGAACGGGGTGCGCCCGTGTTCCAATCGAGTCTGCTTCCGTACGCGAGGCGCTACGTTGACCAACGAATCCAGCGTCACCGATCCGGTGGCGGCCGATCTGCCCGTGCGCGGGTGGCGCAGCGCGTTTCCCCCCGCGCGGTGGCTGCCAGTCTATAAGCCTCGATGGCTCGTGAACGACGCGGTCGCGGGTGCGACGCTCGCGGCCTACGGGATTCCGGTTTCGCTCGCGTACGCATCGCTTGCCGGCTTGCCGCCGCAATATGGCATCTACGGTTATCTCGTCGGCGGACTGTTCTACGCGCTGTTCGGCTCGTCACGCCAGCTTGCGATCGGCCCGACTTCGGCGATCTCGATGCTGGTCGGCGTCACCGTAGCGGCGATGGCCGACGGCGATCCCGCGCGCTGGGCCTCGATAGCGGCGCTCACGGCCGTGCTGATCGCCGGCATGTGTGTAGTGGCCTGGCTGCTGCGCTTGAGCTCGCTGGTCAATTTCATCAGCGAGACGATATTGCTCGGGTTCAAGGCGGGCGCCGCGCTGACTATCGCAATGACCCAACTGCCGAAACTCTTCGGGGTCAAGGGCGGTGGGGAGTTTTTCTTCGAGCGGATCGCGGTGCTCGGCGGCCAGCTTGCGCAGACCAATCTCGCCGTGCTCGCCTTCGGTCTGGTCTGCATTGCCTTGCTGCTGCTCGGCGAGAAATTCCTGCCGGGGCGTCCCGTTGCGCTCGTCGTCGTGGTCGCTTCGATCGTCGTATTGTCCGTCACACCGCTGGCCGGTTTGGGATTCAAGCTCGTGGGCGCGCTGCCGCGCGGTTTGCCCGAATTCCGTCTGCCAGGACTGCGGCTACGCGATGTCGATGGAGTCATCCCGCTCGCCTTTGCGTGCCTGTTGCTGGCGTATGTCGAGAGCGTGTCGGCGGCGCGCACACTCGCTCAGGCAAACGGATACGAGATCGACGCGCGTCAGGAACTGCTCGGTCTCGGAGCCGCGAATCTGGCGGCAGGATTCTTCCAGGCGTACCCGGTCGCAGGCGGTCTGTCTCAATCGTCGGTGAACGACAAAGCCGGCGCGCAGACCCCGCTTGCACTCGTGTTCGCGTCGATTGCTATCGGCCTATGTCTGATGTTCCTGACAGGTTTGCTTGCCAATTTGCCCAATGTGGTTCTGGCCGCCATTGTGCTGGTGGCCGTGAAAGGGCTCGTCAATGTAGGTGAGTTGCGGCATGTCTGGCGTGTAAGCCGCTTTGAATTCGCCATCTCCATGGTAGCGTTTGCGGCGGTACTGATGTTGGGCATTCTGAAAGGGGTGATTGTCGCCGTCCTGATTTCGATGCTCCTGATCATCCGGCGTGCCGCGCATCCCCATGTGGCGATCCTCGCGCGTATTCCCGGCACGCGCATTTTTTCGGACATCGGGCGGCACGCCGACAACGAGGCGATTCCACATGTGCTGGCAGTGCGCGTCGAGGCATCGCTGCTGTATTTCAATGTCGAGCACGTGCGCGAAACGATCTGGTGGAAGATCCGCACGGCGTCCGAGCCGGTCGGATTGCTGATCTGCGATCTGTCCGCGTCGCCGGTTGTCGACCTGGCGGGCGCGCGGATGCTGAAGACATTGCACGAAACGCTTCAGGCCTGCGGCACGGTGATGAAAGTCGTGGCCGCACACGCGGACGTGCGGGACATGCTTCGCGCCGAAGGTCTCGAAGATCGTTTGGGCCACATCGGTCGGCGCGACTCGGTTGCCGACGCGGTGGACGAATTCCAGTCGCATCGGGGCGTTGGCGATGGCCCGGATGTGGCGCCACGGGCCACGACCTAGCGTGTGGCCGAACCCGCTATCGACGGAGATATCTATGCGAGCCCAATCCCCTATGACCATACACCTGTTGCCGCGCTGCATCGTGGGCGCTGCGCTGCTGGTCGGTGCCACGTTCGGTCATGCGACGAACCTGAATTTCCTGAAGGACACGCCGATTAGCTACATGAAGGACGCTGACCGTAAGGCACTCAACAATGCAGCACAAGTGGCGCTCGAAACCAAGAAGGATGGCGAATCGCTGGAATGGAGCAATGCGGGCACCGGCAACTCCGTTTCGATCACAGGCACAGTGACGCCGCACGCTACAACCAAGGAGGGCGATAAAACCTGTCGGACCGCGACGCTCGTCGCGATTGCCAAAGGCCAGACTCAAAGCTGGACGCCCACTGTCTGCAAACAGGGCAGCGGACCCTGGAAGATCCTCAAGCAATGAGTGCTCGTGCGAGGCGCCTCGCGGTGGTTTGAGCGCACCGGTATGCCCCGTCGACCGGGTTGGGGTTGATTCATGGGACCAAGGTCGTATTGTCCGTTGCCGTGAGAAGAACCATTGTACGAACGGCGAGAGACCGATTCGAGAGATTGGCAAATTTCTCGCTGGAGGTCGTCGGCCATGATTCATTGACAACACACCCGTTCGCACATGTGTGTCAGAGGGTGAACCGCAGACGAGGGCTACGATGGCATGGCTAACTGGAACACTACAACACTATCCCGAGATAGCTATATTCCTGTCACTCGCAATCGGCTATTGGGTCGGCGGTAAGAGTTTCAAAGGCTTCAGTCTGGGTGCCGTCACGGCAACGTTGCTGGCTGCCATTGCAATTGGGCAGCTTCATATCACCATATCGCCCAACGTCAAGTCGGTGTTCTTCCTGCTGTTCCTGTTTGCCGTGGGCTACGGGGTCGGGCCGCAGTTCGTGCGCGGCATCGCGAAAGACGGCTTGCCGCAGGCACTCTTTGCGGTTGTGCAATGTGTGCTGTCTTTAGCCGCCGCGGTCGTTGCTGCAAAAGTGGCGGGCTACGACCTGGGTTCCGCGGCCGGACTCTTTGCCGGATCGCAGACCATCTCGGCGTCGATGGGGCTGGCGACGGATGCCATCAACCGGCTGGCGTTGCCGCCCGATCAGACCAAAGTCATGCTCGACGCGATGCCGACCGCCTACGCCATCTCGTACATTTTCGGCACGATCGGTTCCGCGCTGATTCTCGCGACGCTCGGGCCGAAGCTGCTGCGCATCGACCTGGTTGCGGCATGCAAGGAATACGAGGCGAGTCTCGGTGGCACCAAGGAACTGGGTGGCGCCAATCAGGCCTGGCACCGGTACGAGTTGCGTGCTTTTCGGATCGTGCCGGACAGCGTGGTGTGCGGCAAAACAGTCAGTCAGGTTGAAGCGCTCCAGCCTGAAAATACGCGGTTGTTCATCGAACGCGTCAGGCGCGGGAGCACGGTCCAGGAGGCGACCCTGGATCTGGTTCTGCAAGTTGACGATGTCGTTGCGATAGCGGGTCCTCGTGACCAGCTGGTGTCGGTGCTCGGGGCCGGCGGCGCGACTGGGCAGGACGCGGACGATCAGGCCGTCGCGGTTCGCAAAGCGCGGACAGTGGAAGTGGACGATCCCGAACTGCTGGCAGTACCGGCCGAAGGCGTGGATGTCTATGTCACCAGTAAGGCGGTGGACGGCAAGACCTTGCAGGAGCTTGCAGGCTTGCCGCTTGCGCGCGGCGTCTATCTTCGGAAGATCAAGCGGGGGCCCACGGAAACGCAGATTCCCGTGCTGCCCAACACGAAGCTGCATCGCGGCGACACGATAACGATCGTTGGACGGACCCAGGACACAAGTGCCGCCGCAAAAGCTCTCGGCGTGCTGGACCGGCCGAGCAACATGACGGACGTGGCTTTCGTGACCCTCGCGATCACCGTCGGCGCGTTGGTGGGTGCGATCGTCATCAATGTCGCGGGCATTCCGATCACGTTGTCGACGGCGGGCGGGGCACTGATCGCCGGCCTCGTATTCGGCTGGCTGCGAGCGATTCACCCAACCTTCGGCCGGATTCCGGAGCCCACGGTGTGGTTCATGAACTCGGTTGGTCTGAATGTGTTCATCGCCGTGATCGGGCTAACGGCAGGGCCGGGGTTTGTCGCAGGGCTGCAGAACCTCGGCCTCGGTCTGTTCCTGTGGGGGATCATGGCCACCTCTGTGCCGCTGATTCTCGGCATGTTTATCGCACGCTACGTCTTTCATTTTCATCCGGCCATCCTGCTCGGCGTGTGTGCTGGTGCAAGAACCACGACTGCGGCGCTGGGGATGATCTGTGACGCAGCGAAAAGCCAGATCCCGGGACTGGGCTACACCGTGACCTACGCGGTGGGCAACACGCTCCTGACGATCTGGGGGATGGTGATCGTGATGATTCTGTCTTGAGCCGGGGAGGGCGTCGCGGCTGGCGACACCCATCCGGCAAACTTCGTTCTGGAGAGCGCAAATGAGCAAGCGGGAAAAGCAGGATGCCGAGAAGGCGGCGAGGCTGGCCGCACTCAGTCCGTTTGAACTGAAAGACGAATTGATCAAGGCGGCGGGGGGCGGCGCGGTCGAGCGAGCCGCGAATCTTGCGATGCTCAACGCCGGGCGCGGCAATCCCAACTTCATTGCGACCATTCCGCGCCACGGGTTCTGGCAATTGGGTCTCTTCGCGATGCGTGAAGCCGAGCGCTCGTTTGCGTACATGCCGGAGGGTCTGGGCGGCTTTCCGAGGCGCGACGGACTCGTCGAGCGGTTCGAACTGTTCCTGCGCGGCAACAAGGGCGTGCCCGGCATCGACTTCCTTGCGAGTGCCGTGTCGTACGTTCGCGATCAGCTGGGGCTGTCCGACGGCGACTTCCTGTACGAGATGTGCGAAGGCATTCTCGCGTCGAACTATCCGGTGCCCGACCGGATGCTGAGGCTGTCGGAGGTCATCGTCGGCCAGTATCTGCGCCGCGAGATGATCGGCGACCATCCGTTTATCGGCGAGTTCGATATCTTCGCGGTCGAAGGCGGCACGGCCGCGATGACCTACATCTTCAACACGATGCGCGAGAACCGGCTGATCAAACCCGGCGATACGATCGCGCTCGGCATGCCGATCTTTACGCCATACATCGAGATTCCGCACCTGAACGACTATCAGCTGAAGGTCGTCGAGGTCAACGCCGACGTGGAGAAGAACTGGCAATACTCGAAGAAGGAGCTCGACAAACTGCGCGACCCGAAGGTCAAGGCGTTCTTTCTCGTGAATCCGAGCAACCCGCCGTCAGTGCGGATCAGCGACGAAAGCCTTCAGTACATTGCCGGCATCGTCAAGGAGCGGCCGGACCTGATCCTGCTGACCGACGACGTGTACGGCACGTTCGCCGACGGCTTCGTCTCGCTATTCGCGCTTGCGCCGAAGAACACCATCCTCGTGTATTCGTACTCCAAGTATTTCGGTGCGACCGGCTGGCGTCTCGGCGCAATCGCCACACATCGCGACAACGTGCTCGACAGGCTGATCGCCGAACTGCCGGACGACGCCAGGAAGGAACTGCACAAGCGTTACGAATCGATCACGACCGAGCCGGACAAGCTCAAGTTCATCGATCGCCTCGTGGCCGACAGCCGCACGGTCGCGCTGAATCACACGGCGGGCCTGTCGACTCCGCAGCAGGTGCAGATGGTGCTGTTTTCGCTGTTCTCGCTGATGGACACGCCCGACGCTTACAAGAACGCGCTGAAGCGCCTGATCCGCAGCCGCAAGCGTGCGCTTTACGAAGAGATCGGCATTTCATTCGACGACGACGACATCAACCAGGTCGACTATTACACGATCCTCGACATGGAGTTTCTCGGCGAACGCGCGTACGGACGCGATTTTGTCGAGTGGCTCATGAAGAATACCGAGCCGTCGGAACTGCTCTTCAGACTGGCCAGGGAAGCGCGCGTGGTGCTGCTCCCGGGACGGGGATTCGGCACGCCGCATCCGTCCGGCCGCGTATCGCTCGCGAACCTGAACGAGTCCGACTACCGGAAGATAGGCCGCGCCATTCGAACGCTGCTTGCCGATTATGTCGAGCGCTACAACGCCGCGACCGGCAACAAGCTCGACAAGAACAGAGTGCTGTAGATCCCGCCCTCGGACGAACCGGCGAACCAGCCGGTTACGGCGGGCTTGGCATCCAACCTTTCTCCATCCAGGAGTACCCGATGACTACGGACAGCGAAAAGATCACACCCTATGACGAGTTCAACTATCTGATTCCGGAGAACGAATTTCCAAAAGACGGGATGTCCGCGCGCGCCGCGGCCGCGGTCGTCATCAGCTCCGAATGGACCGACGCGAACCCGATGCTGAACATGTCGTCGTTCGTGACCACCTGGGCCGAGCCGGAGGCTGCGGAGACGGCGAAGCGCAACATATTCAAGAACTACATCGACCATGACATGTATCCGCAGGTGTTCGCGATGGAAACGCGGATGGTCAGGTGGCTGCATCAGTTATGGAACGGCCCGGCAGGCGTGGAGCCGTACGGCACGGCGACGGTGGGGTCGTCGGAAGCCTGCATGCTTGCCGGTCTTGCGCACAAGTGGAACTGGCGCAAGAGAAGAGAAGCGGAAGGAAAAGACACGAGCAGACCGAACATGGTCACAGGCGGCAACGTGCAGATCGTGTGGAAGAAGTTTCTGCGCTACTTCGACGTCGAACCGCGCATCGTGCCGCTGAGTCCCGGCAACTACCGCCTGACGGCGGAACAGCTCGACAAGTACGTGGACGAAAATACCATTGCGGTCGTCGCCATCGCAGGACAAACCTTCACCGGCGAGGATGACGATATCCAGGGCATTCATGACTGGCTCGACGACTACGAGAAGCGCACCGGCGTGTCGATTCCGATGCATATCGATGGCGCGTCGGGAGGGTTCGTCAATCCGTTCCTTTACCCCGACTACAAATGGGACTTCCGGCTGCCGCGCGTGCTGTCCATCAATGCGTCGGGACACAAGTACGGCCTCGTCCCTCCGGGCCTTGGATGGGTCATTTTCCGCGAACGCAAAGTGTTTAACGAGGATCTGGTCTTCTACGTCAATTACCTCGGTGGCGAAATGCCGACCGCGACCTTGAATTTCAGCCGCAACGCCTTTCAGGTGGCGGTGCAGTACTACATGTTCCTGCGCCAGGGATTCGAAGGCTACAGAAGGATCATGCAGCACACGTTGGACAATGCCATCGCCTTGCGCGAAATTCTCGTGAATAGCGGATACTTCACGGTCATGAACGAAGCGCAGCGGATACCCGTGGTAGCGGTGACGCTCGACAAGAAAGTAAAGAACTTCAACGAATTCGATGTCTCGAACAAGGTGCGAGAAAAAGGCTGGGTGCTCGCTGCATACACGATGCCGCCCAATGCCGAGGAGATAACAAGCCTGCGGGTCGTGGTGCGGCCGCACGTCAATCGGAATGTGGCGGGACTGCTCGCCGACGATATCGTCAATGCCTGCAAATTCCTCGAGAGAAATGGCGGAAACGCGAAGCCTCCGTCGCTGCACGCGCATGCCGCGGAAAAGACGACGCCGGCCAAATGTTGAGGATGCCGATTGAGGAACTGCCGCGAATCGCCAGAGCTTTTGCACAGAGCAGGATAAGGACGATGGCGATTGCTGTGTATTGTCGTTGGGGATCGCGGCTTCAGTTTGTCTCGGGGCCTTTGCGTTGGTGATCGGTGTCGGAGTGTCGGGTGTCGGGTTCCGGCTGACATAGGACCAAGGTCCAATACCTGCCGGCGGGCATCGGGCCTAATCTTAACTCGATGTATTTTTGGGTTTCCCGCCACGACATTGATTTGCCTGCGCGCCTGGAAGCGCGAAAAACCGATGGAGGTGAATGCAATGAAGCCGCTGCCGCTTCTCTTCGTCATCGTTGCTTTGTCAGCGCGTGCAAGCCAACCATTGCCGCCTGGCGTGTAACCGCCTGGAGGGATACCGTCCGCCGGATGTCTATGTTTCGCGTGAGCAGCCACCGGATGGCGCGGGCGCTGTCGTGCGGCTGTGGCGGTGGTAACAGCAAAACGCAGGTCGGTTTCCGCGCGTGCAGCGGGGCAGTTGGTAATACCAGCGGTGATATGGCAACTGCCTCCGGGCAGGCCGTCAGCCAGCGTCAGTTCGTTGTTTTCGATGGATGTAGACAAGCATTCTCAGGCGCGTCAGATCCCAAGCTGCTGCACTTCAATCGAGGAGAGTCTCATGAACCGTCGTACCTTCTTTTCGCTAACAGCGATCGCACTGGCCAGTTCGTTGGCGGCATGCAACACACCTTCGACTCCGAACGAAGCGGCCAGCAAGCGCAAGGAAATAGATGCCGGCGTCGACGGCGCCCTCAACAAGCTGTTTGCTTCGACGCCGGGCGCACAGGCGCAGGCCAGCAAGGCAAAGGGCATTCTCGTTTTTCCATCGGTGATCGCTGCGGGTCTCGGGGTCGGTGGCGAATATGGCGAAGGGGCACTACGCGTGGGAGACACGTCCGTCGGCTATTTCAAGACCAGTACCGCCTCGTTAGGGTTGCAGATCGGCGCCCAGTCCAAGGCAGTGATCATGATGTTCATGACCCAGGACGCGCTCGATAAATTCCGGACGAGCGACAAGGGCTGGACAGCGGGCGTGGATGGTTCGGTGGCGCTGGCGAAGAAGGGCGCCAATG
This sequence comes from Paraburkholderia sp. RL18-085-BIA-A, assembly GCF_046027075.1. NCBI lineage: Bacteria > Pseudomonadati > Pseudomonadota > Betaproteobacteria > Burkholderiales > Burkholderiaceae > Paraburkholderia > Paraburkholderia sp. RL18-085-BIA-A. Next base: position 119,621 of record NZ_JARESU010000014.1, read on the forward strand.
GCCAGCTCGACACCGCCACGACGGGTGCGCCGATCGTCGGTTTCGTGGTGACGAACTCTGGCTTGATGGCCAATCTCAGCTTCGAAGGCACCAAAGTCAGCAAGCTCGACATCTGACGCCGGCACCGCAACGCGACACAAGACTATCGAGGCCTGATTCCAGCACGTGCGCAGCCGTCCTGCCGGGAGACAAGTTATGCTGCTGACACCGATTACCCAACGGACGTTGTCCAGAGAATTGCTCGATGTACTGATCCGTGCTGGACTGGTTGCTGTTCTGGCCATTTTCTGTTTCCGGATATTCGTCCCGTTCCTGAACCTCATGGTCTGGGCCGTGATCCTCGCGATCACGCTGTATCCGCTTCACGTCAGACTCCGGCGTAGGCTCGCCAACAAGGATAGCGTGGCCGCCACGCTGATCATCCTCGTCGCGTTTGGCGTCATCCTCGTGCCGACCTACCTGCTGGGGGGCGCGGTGGCCGAATCGGTCGACAATGCGATGACCACTTTCAAAAGCGGCAGCTTCAGCATTCCACCTCCCGCCGACTCGGTGGCCAGCTGGCCGCTGATTGGCCAGCGCGTGTACGACTTCTGGCAGCAGGCTTCCGTCGACCTCACGGGTCTTGTGCTGAAGTTCGCTCCACAGCTCAAGGATGCCGGTCTCGTTCTGATTGGAACGCTCACCGGTCTCGGTGCAGGCCTGCTGCTTTTCTTCGCCGCCCTGATCGTCGCTGGCATCCTGATGGCGTATGGCGAGAAAGGCCACACCAGCGCGGTGCAGATTGCCTCACGCATCTCCGGCCCTGAGAACGGCCCGCAGATCACCGACCTTTGCACGGCCACCATTCGCGCGGTCGCCCAGGGCGTGGTCGGGATCGCCTTCATCCAGATGCTGCTGATCGGTATCGGGTTCGTGGTCATGGGTGTTCCCGGTGCGGGGCTGCTCGCGCTCGCGGTGCTGCTGATCGGCATCATGCAGTTGCCAGCCACGCTGATCACGGTGCCCGTGATCATCTTCGTTATTGCCACCCAAGGTGTGAGCGCAATGACGATCATTTTCTCGGTGTATGTGTTCGTCGCGGGGCTTGCCGATAACGTGCTCAAGCCATTGCTGCTCGGCCGCGGCGTCGCTGTTCCCATGCCTGTGGTGCTGATCGGCGCGCTCGGGGGCATGGTCACAGGTGGTGTCATTGGTCTGTTCATCGGTCCCGTGGTGCTGTCGGTCGGTTATCAGCTCTTCTGGCGGTGGGTCAAAGACCAGGCAAAGCCCGAGCGGTTAAAAGAAGGACAACAGACCTGAGCATGCCGGGGCCAATCCGTGTACGCCGTGGCCCAGAACGCGCGCACACACTGGCTGCTGATCGCGGCCGGCTGCCTGAGCGGATGCATGCGTGTTGGCCCGGACTTTCAACCGCAGCATGAGGCCTGGAGCGAGCACTGGAGCAGCGCGTCCATCGAGCAGGTCACACAGCAGGCAACCCAGCCGGACATCCGCCAATGGTGGCAGATATTCGCGGACCAGAACCTCGAGAGTCTGATCGCGCAGGCCGATGCAAACAACGGCGATGTGAAGATCGCCGGCCTGCACGTGCTGGAGGCGCGCGCCCAACTGGGCATCGCGGTCGCGGGCCGCTACCCGCAGGTGCAACAGGCCAATGCCGACGTCCTGTACTCGGTGCGCAAACGTTCGGATGGATTCAATCCGCGCTCGGGCGGCTTCTGGCAGTACGGGGCGGGCTTCAGTGTCGGCTGGGAGCTCGATTTCTGGGGGCGCTTCAGCCGCGCAATCGAATCTGCCAACGCCGCGTTTTTCGCGGCGCAAGCCAACCGCGATGACGCATTGGTCCTGCTACACGCGCAGGTCGCCGATACGTATTTCACGCTACGCACGGCCGAGGCGCGCCTGCGCATTGCGCGCGAGAACGCCCAGTTGCAGAAGCGCAGCTTCGAGATCGCGCAAAAGCTCTTCAAAAGCGGCGAGACCGATGAACTCGACCTCCAGCAGGCGAAGACACAGTATCTCGGGACGCTGAGCAGCATCCCCGACTTCGAGAGCCAGATCGTGCTCGCGCATCATGCGTTATCCGTGCTGCTTGGACGGCCGCCTGGCCCATTGCCGGAACTGAATGTGCAACCGGGCAAAGAGGACGTGGTACCGCTCGTGGATCGCGCGGTGCTGCAGGATGTCCCGGCAGATCTTTTGCTGCGCCGCCCGGATGTACGCGCGGCCGAATTGCAGATGGCCTCGCAGTCCGCGCTCATCGGTGTGGCGGAGGCCGATTTTTACCCGTCCGTGTCATTGCTGGGTTCCCTTGTCTGGAGCGCCAGTTCGCTCACTGGCTCACCGAGCACGCTGGCTGTCGTCGGCGGCCCGAGCGTCACGTGGAACCTGTTCGATCACGGCAAGATAATCAACAACGTGCGCGTGCAGGACGCCCGCCTGCAGGAGCTGACGGTCTCCTACCAGAACACCGTGCGCGAAGCGGCCCGCGAGGCCGACGACGCCGCCACGACGATCATAGCCGCGTTGCAACGCGACACGATCCTGAACGACGCGCAAGGGGCCGCGCAGCGCTCGCTCAAGCTCGCCAATACGATCTACCGGGAAGGGTACTCGGACTTCCAGCGGGTCCTCGACGCGCAGCGTGCGCTGTTCGCGCAACAGGACGCGTACGTCGTCAACCGCGGCAACGCGGTGGGCGGTCTGATCGCGCTCTACAAGGCGCTCGGGGGAGGTTGGTACTCGGAACAACCGCTCGTCGATCCCGCGACGCGCCAGCAGATGCAGCAGCGCACCGACTGGGGCGACTTGCTGAACGAGCCGAGTGCTCCATCCGCCAGTGCCAGCTCGTCTGAAGGTTCATCCCGATGAGCGACACGCCCGAGCCCACCGCCGTCACGCCGCCGAACCCGCCGGCGACTGCCGCCGACCCGTCGGGCAAAGCGGTAAAGTGGGTCGTCTGCGTGATCGTCGTCAGTCTGATCTGGTATCTGCTCGCCGATCGCTTCACCCCTTATACGCAACAGGCGCGCGTTCAGGCCTACGTGGTATCCGTCGCCGCGGAAGCATCGGGGCGAGTGACACGGGTCCTCGTGCATAACAACCAGGAAGTCAAAGCGGGTGACGTGCTCTTCGAGGTCGATAACGGGCAATACCGGATCGCCGTCGATCGCGCGCGGGCCGACCTCGAGTCGACGCGCCGGCAGATCGGCGCGAGCACGGCCGGGATCGATTCGGCGCTCGCATCGTTGCGCGCGGCCGTCGCAAATGAAGTCAAGGCCCGCCAGGACAGCGAGCGCCTCGAAAGGCTCTATCGCGACGATGAGGGCACCGTCTCGCTGCGGCGCCTCGAAGTGGCGCGAGCGACGCACGAGCAGGCCCAGAGCCAGGTTGCCGCAGCGCGTGCCGAAGTGGAGCGGGCGCGCGAGCAGCAGGGTGGCAATGAAGCCGAAAACGCACAGTTGCGCAGCGCTGGCGCTGCGCTGGAAAAGGCTGAACTCGATCTTGCCAATACCCAAGTCAGGGCGCGCTCAGGTGGCGTCATCACGGATCTGCGCACGGAAGTCGGCCAGTTCGCAGCGGCGGGCAATCCGGTCATGACGCTGATTCCAATCCGCGATGTGTGGGTCAGTGCGGATATGACAGAAAACAACCTGGGGCATCTGCGGCCCGGCACGCCCGTGGCGATTGCGCTGGACGCGCTCCCGGGCGAAGTTTTCGAGGGACGGCTTCGCAGTATCGGATATGGCGTGAGCGTGGGGCAGAGCACGCCGCCCGGCAGTTTGCCCACCGTACAGAACAGCCGCGACTGGCTGCGCCCCGCGCAACGCTTTCCAGTAATCGTCGAGTTCGAACCGGGTGAGATGGCGCGTCTTCACAACGTTCGTGTCGGCGGCCAGGCAGAGGTGATGGCGTTTCCGGATCCGGGTAATCCGCTCAATCCGCTCGGTCGTGTGTTTCTGCGCGTGATGAGCTGGGTCTCATACGTTTACTGAATGGCTAACCACTGCATCTATGGAACACAGGCTTCAGCTTCTCGGTCGACGTACGCTACGCGTTGCCATAGGGACGGCACTTTGCCTGACGATCAGCTTCGCGCTGGACCTGTCGGTCCCCGTCATCGCGCCGGTGTTCGCCGTCTTCCTTCTCGCGACGCAAAACCGGCCACTGTCGTTCAAGGCTGGCGTAGCGTTCGCGCTGGTCGTGGCCTTGACCACGGGCAGCGGCCTGCTTCTTGTCCCGTTGCTGCGCCATTACGCGTTCGCTGGCGTGATGCTTGTCGGCCTCATGCTCTTCCTCGCGTTTCGCTATGGTTTGCGCGGCGGGAATAATCTGGTCTCGACCTTTCTGGTGGCCGGGCTGACGATGGTCTCCGCGGCCGGAACCTCTGACTTCCAGTTGGCTGTGACGGTTGTCGGCGCGCTGGTGAAGGGCCTTGTCCTGGCAGTGCTGGTGTCGGCCTTCACTCACATGCTGTTTCCCGAGCCCGTGAGCACGGGGCCACAACCTGCCGCCGGGGTCATGCCCGACAGGCAGGCGGCGCGTATCGCGCTGCGCGCCGCACTCGTGGTCATGCCAGCGTATCTGCTCGCCATCACCGATCCAGCGAGCTACATGCCGATCATCATGAAGTCGGTCAGTCTGGGTCGACAAAGCTGCACCACGACCGCCCGTAGTGCGGCACGGGATCTGATCGGCTCCACGCTGCTGGGTGGCTTGCTGGCGATCGTGTTCTGGTTTGCACTCAGGCTCTTTGTGGACCTGTGGATGTTCTACCTGTGGATGCTGCTGTTCGGCCTGTTGGTGGGACGCAAGCTTTATCGCATCAGCCCAACGCGTTACTCGCCGGGCTTCTGGCTGAACAGCCTGGTCACCATGATCATTCTGCTGGGCCAATCGGTGCAGGACAGCGCGGCGGGAAAGGACGTCTACACGGCATTCGCGGTCCGTATGGGACTCTTTGTGGCCGTCACGGTCTACGCCTGTCTGATGTTGCTGATCTTCGAGCAACGCCGACCCGCGTGATGACGCTGCGCGCACCCGCGCCTCCGCCCAACGCACACATTGGCGTTCCTGCGAGCACTATCAAGGAGGTACCTTGCAATGGGAAATGCGACAAGCGACGCGGTCGTCCGCGTGCGAGCTCGTGAGGTATTGCGGGAATCAGGCAGAACGCTTTGGTACCTGCGTGCGATCCTTGCGGGCCTGCTGCTGCTGTTTCTGCTGCTGACCTTCGCCATGTATTACATGGGGGACCCCGTGGAGACGGTGAAGCGAACGCCTTCGCCGCTGTGGGAAACCATGTACTTCTGCGCAATCACCGCGCTGACCATTGGGTACGGCGACGTGGTCCCAACGTCAACGTTTGGCCGGATCGACGCGATATTGCTTGGGTTGATCGGCATGGTGTTCACCGGGCTGATCGTTGCGGCAGCCGTCCGGGGCGTGCAGGAAGCTGCGCACCAGGCTAGCGTTCAGGATTAGGCCGGTTGTGCGGGGCTGGCAGGTTGGGCTACGAATCAGTGATTCTGCATTCTGTCGAGGCCAGACCGAAATGTGCGGGTTGCGGCTTTTTAGAAATGCGAAGTCCTCGCCATCCCATGAACCGGACTGCGAGTTGCTTGCGATAGAGCGAAGCGCGCAGCAAATGCCGCTCGAGCGCGAAATGTTGCCGGATCGGTCCGTAGCACGAGCGAAATTTCCGTGTGCGGTTCGGGTCTCGAAAGCCGCGCATTCGACGCTCGCGCTCGCGTGTCGGTGGGTGGCTATTCTCCGTAAAAGATTGGCAGCACCCCCAGCCGAAGCAGGAGCACCCGAGGGTCTGCAGCAGACAGCTCGTCGCGAGCTCGGAGTATCTCGTACTACCGAAAAGCAGGCCTACTATCCTCGGGCGCGCATGCCGGTTCAGGCGGCGATTTTTCGCGCCACGCCGAGGGGCAATTCAGGCATCTCCCGGTCGGACTGCGGCACGGAACCGGGCCGGCGATGCACGTCATGAGTCACGAAACCCTGTCCGCGGCTCGGCACGTCGAACCAATCCCGATGGGCAAACGAATCGCGAATGTCGTCGAGACCGCTTTCCCAATGCTCGCGCATCGTATCGATGCTGAACTCGTAGTCCTTGTAGTGTCCCTCGTAAGGCTTGTTCTTATAGATGAGGTGCACCACATTGATCGCGCTGCCGTCGGCCGCTTCTGTAGCGAGGCGGAATAGCGGATCGGTCTTGAGTAGATCGGGAGGAACATGCGCGAGCAGTTCCTTGATGAAACGCGCATGCTTTTGACGATCCGCCAGCATGCTCGTAACCGCCCGGGTACGGCTCGAATACTGGATGTCTTTGGCACGCTCTGAGACGTCAAGGAAGTCTCCAGGCGGATTGCCTCTTGCGCTCCACAAATCCACCTGAAAAACCAGTGCATCCTTGTGGTCCGCATCGCGAAGCACCTCGGTCAGAGGCGTGTTCGAAACGAGGCCGCCGTCCCAGTAGTACTCGCCGTCGATCTCAACAGCCGGAAAACCTGGCGGCAACGCCCCTGACGCCATGAAATGCTCCGGTTCCAGACGCATCTTCGTGTTGTCGAAGTACACCAGGTTACCGGTCCGCACATTCACCGCGCCCACCGAAACGCGAATATCGCCGTCGTTTATGCGGTCGAAATCGGCGAACTTCAACAGCGTTTCCCGTAGCGCGGCCGTGTCGTAGTAACTGACCACGTTGGGGCTTTGCTTGCCGAAACCCGCCATTGGCAATGGAACGCGCGGCGAGAAAAAGCCCGCCTGGCCCTCAGTCAACGCGCGCCCGGCTGCCCACATGCTGCTCCATTTGCGCGACAGGTCGTTTAACCCAAGTCCAGGCAATGTCCATGCGCCCAAACCACCGAGCCAGTCGAGCGGTCGGCAGATCGAATTCCAGAAGCCGCGTAGCGCCTCCACGCGGTTTTCCGGTGCATTGCCCGCAATGATCGCGGTGTTTAGTGCGCCGATCGAAACGCCAGCGATCCAGTTTGGCTGTACACCCGCCTCGGCCAGGCCTTCGTAGACGCCGGCCTGATAAGACCCGAGCGCGCCGCCGCCCTGAAGCACCAGCGCAATTTCGTCGTAGCGCGGCAGCACGAACGCATCCGGCTGCCGGTTAATTTTATTTGTGCTGCTGCGCATGCGCACTCCCTTATTGCATTGACCAGCCGTGGCTGACGATCACCGACTGCCCAGTCAGCGCAGACGATTCGAAGCCCGCGAGGAACGCAACCGTATTGGCGACGTCTTCGACCGTGGTGAATTCGCCATCCACGGTTTCCTTGAGCATCACGTTCTTGACGACTTCGGCTTCGGAGATACCGAGCGCCTTGGCCTGCTCGGGAATCTGCTTGTCGACGAGCGGTGTGCGCACAAAACCCGGACACACCACGTTCGCTCGCACGCCGCGCGGCCCACCTTCCTTCGCGACCACCCGGGCCAGCCCGAGCAAACCATGCTTGGCCGTCACGTAGGCAGACTTCAGCTTCGACGCCTCATGCGAATGCACCGAGCCCATGTAGACGATCGAGCCGCCCTTGCCGCCCGCGTACATGTGTTTGATGGCCGCCTTCGTGGTGAGGAAAGCGCCGTCCAGATGGATCGCCAGCATCTTTTTCCAGTCGGAGAACGCATACTCCTCGATGGGCGCGACGATCTGGATACCCGCGTTCGACACGAGCACATCGAGACTGCCCAACTCCTGCACCGCACGCTCAATGCCGCTATTGACCGCTTCTTCGTTGGTGACATCCATTGCAACTGCCAGCGCCTTGCCGCCCGCGGAAACGATGCTGCTGGCCACTTTCTGCGCGCTTTCGAGATTCAGGTCGGCGATGACCACGGCAGCGCCGAGACTCGCGAGTTTGCGAGCGCACTGCTCACCAATACCGCTTGCTGCACCGGTCACAAGCGCGACTTTATGATTCAATGACATGTTGGTTTCCTTTCTTATCCGTTCACGGAGCGTTATAGATTGGCCGCGAGCTTCATACTCCCGGTCGAGGCCGTCTCGGTAGAGGCGAGATAATCGAGCGCAACTTCGCCGATATCCAGCGTGAGATTGGCGATCACATGCCGCGCGCCGACCACCCGCTTCACCGGCAGATCGGCGACGGGTGCCAACGCGTGAGGATGCAGGTCGAGCGCGGCCGGACCCGACCACGCACCCAGCACGCTCACGTCACGCAGATAGAAGCGCACCAGCTCACACACGCGCGCCGTACCATCGACGTGCGGGATCACCTTCAGCAGATAGTTCGGTGTGTCCGCCAGTTTCTTGCGTTCGGCCTCGATGTCGAGCGGCACGTGCTTGAAGCCCATCGTGCCGGTTGCGATGCGTTGCGTGCCGTAGTCGAGCGTGCCGAGCAGCGTGTCGTTGCCATCGACGCTCAAGGACGGCCTGGCCAGTTTCTTCGGAAAACCCCATATTTCCCGGCCACCAGCAATCGGGCCTTCGTCGTCGAGGTACATCGAATGCGTGTAGTTGGCGAGGCGCCCTTGCTGGTCGCGCACCGAGATGACCTGGCCACTTTCGGTGTAATCGCCGAATCCCGACGAGTCCGGCATCCGGATGAATTCGTAATGCACGAGATCGTTTTCCGGATGCAACGGCTCTGGCACAACGGCGCGGAGTGCATCGAAGTCGGTCTCGTACGAAATGATGAAGTATTCCCGATTGATGAAGCGGTACGGCGGCCGGGGATAAGCGGGATTGTGAACGGGCATCGCAAAGGCGTCTTTGCGGATTGAAGCGAGGTTCATGAGACTCCTTTATGACTGGCAGCGCAGCAGCGCCGGTGCAATGGTAGAGGTAATGCACACGCGCCAGGAGCCGGTATTCATCAATAGACTGTTAACCAAATTGCAACGCTGCGGCCGAAAATTTAGCCACGCCGTGTAATTCAGTGCACGTTCAGATACGCCACAGGCGAGAGACGCAGCGTGGGTTTCCGTGAAGAGCAGGCGGTCGGATGCTCCATCGGCATTGCGAACAAAATCATTGCCGATTCGGCGAAATCGTTTCTCAACGCACGCGCTTCGCTCGGCGCCAATCGACCCGAGTCGTGCCTGTAGAGCGTCATTGCGTGGTATTTAAAACCTCTGACAAAATTTGCCGAATGCCCGACTGGAAGCGATCAGCAAGGCGCCAGCCTGGGACGCCTTCATCATGGTCCAGTTGAAAAAACGCTCAACTCGCGCCGCGCATCGCCGTTAACTCTGATCACATCCCACAGCAATTCGAGCTCGTACGTCGCGCGCTTCGCGACGTACGGGCTCGAATCGTCAGGGTTCGGACTTCAAGTTTGCCAAGGTTGGCAACACCGCACTATAGACGCCTGTACTGCACGGCGTGCAATCGAAGAAACATCCCTCATGGTTTTAAAAGTACTCCGTACCGCGTTCGTCGCGGTCATGCTGAGCGCAGCGGCAGCGTCCGTTTGCGAAGCCCAATACTCCACCGGCTGGGTGGCCAACACACATGGCACGGCCACAACTCGGGTGGGCAATGTGGCCCGCTCGATGTGGGTGGCGCCGGAAGGTGTGATCTACACCGCGTCGATGTGGGACGAAAACGAAGGCGGCATCGCGATTTATCAGAACGGACAGAACATCGGTTCGATCGGGGCGCACGACGAGTTTCAGGGCGGCGCGATCACCGGCAACTCGACCTCGCTGTTCGCTGCGCTGCAGTTCAACGCCTTGTATGGAAGCGGCACGGTTGGCCGGTACAACCGGGCAAGCCGCACGCGCGACCTGCTCATCACGGTAAGCGCCACAACCACCGAACACCTCGCGGATGTCGTCACCGGGCTCGCGACATCCGGCTCGCTGCTCTACGCGAGCGATTTCCCAGGCAACCGCGTGCGCGTGTTCACGACGTCCGGTGTCTGGGTGCGCGATATCAGCGTGGCAGGGCCGGGCGCGCTCGCAGTGGACGCGGGCGGCAACATCTGGGTCGCGCAACAAAGCATGGGCGCTGTGGTTCAGTTCAGCCCGACCGGCGAGCTCTTAAACACCATCCAGTTGCCGGCCAAAGCGCAACCGTCTTCGCTGTATTTCGACTCGTCCAGCGGGCAGTTATGGATCGGTGACGAGGGTCCGGATATGAACATCAAGATCTATGACGTGTCCGGCGCACCTTATGTTGTGGGTACGTTCGGTGTTCAAGGCGGGTTCCTGAATACGGTCACTGGCATCAAGGGGCAGGTGGGCGACAGGCGCTTCACACGGGTCACCGGCATCGGCAGGGATTCCGCGCACAACCTCTATGTCCTGAACAACCCGTGGGGCGGGTCGTGGGACCTCGGCCGCAACGGCGGCACCGACATCCACGCGTACGACGGCACCGGAGTTTTGCGGTGGCAGCTCCAATCGGTGAACTTTGAAGGCAACGCGGCACCGGACCCAGCCACCGACGGGGCGATCTTCTACGGCGGCACGAACATCTATTCGGGCACCGTGGGAGGCGCCCTGGTTGCCAACACGATCGATCCGATCACCTATCCTTCCGATCCGCGCATCAATCTCGCCGACCACGAACGCGGCGAACATTTCGCTCAGGTAGTCAGCGTGGGCGGACACCGGATACTCGTCGCAGCGAGCCAGAATCCCGATACCTTCTATTTTTTCCACTTCAGCCCGGCGAGCGGGTACATCGCGATTCCCGATAGCACCTTCCCGGGAACGTCCTTCGATGCGACGGCGAAAGTCCGCAATGGTTTCTGCCTGGATAGTAAGGGCGATATCTGGGCGGGTCTCGACAAAACCAACGTCATTTCTCACTATCCGCTGACCGGCTTTGATGCGAACGGCAAACCAGTCTGGGGTGCCGCGATCACGATGCCTATCCCGCGCACGATTTCGCAACTGACGCGGATCATCTACCTGCCTGACAGCGACACGATGATTCTCACGCAAGGGGCAACGGGGAGCACAGACTGGACCGCGGTCGGATCGCGCGTCGAGGTGTATCACGGCTGGCTGGCCGGCAACAGGACCACGCCGAACCCGGTGATCGACATCACTAGCGCGAATCCCAAATCGATTGTGGCCGCCGGCAACTATCTGTTTGTGGGCTACGTGCATACCGTGCCGAATGTCGATGCCTTCAACCTCACGACGGGAAAGCTCGACACCACGCTCGTCAATAGCAATCCGAACGCAGTCGACGTGGGCAACGACGTGGACTCGATGTATGGACTTCGGGCGTATCGGCGTTCTACCGGCGAATATGAAGTAACGAAGGACAACTACAACGACTCGAGCATCGTGGTGTATCGCTGGACACCGCCTGCCTTGGCCGGAACCGGGGTGAGTGCGGCAAAGACGATGTTGGCGTCGCCGTTCAGCGTGAATTGACGATTCGTCTGAGTCGTCGCGATTGGGGCGCCGGCTCAGGGCATCGGTCCGTGACTGTGCAGACCTCGGGCCAGGTTCGGCCATTCAACATCGATGTGGAGATTGTTGACACCCATTAGCGGGCCCGGTATCAGAGACACATCGGCGAATCATCATCTGCTCGAAAGCGTCCACGATGCGTTGTACCTGAGCGTTCTTGTGCATCAACGGACCATCGTCGCGTTCGTAATGCACGAGCATCGTCGCATTGGCTTCGAAGACGAACACGCGGCCGTCCGGCAAGATCGTAAAGTCGATGCCGGCGTAATCGAGTGCGAGCCGCTCGCCGATCTTCGCGATGGCATTTAACGCGCGCTCGCCGATCGCGCCACGCGGATCGTCGAGAAACCGGCGCTCTTCATCGAGCTTCCACGCGTGCGCATCCATTTCCGCCGAGAAGTAGTGGACCATCCAGTGTGGCGAGATCGCGAGGTGATACGCGAACGGCTCTCCGTCGATAAAGATCATCCGGTACTTGCGATAAAACCCGTCCGCGTCGCGTGTATCGTGGAACGTGCTCAGGTAATGCGCGCCGTCCATTACGCGTAAATGCGCGTTAAGTGTGTCGAGGTCGTCGCAGCGCACGAGGCCATCGCCGCCATGCGAGGCAAGCGGCCGCAACAGCAGCGGAAACGTCAGCCGGTTATCGGCGAGGCGGAGCGCGAGCGGTTCTTCGACGGCATTCGGCGCGATGCCGAGTACGCAATGCGCGCTCACCACGTCGGCCAGACCATGCAGCAATTCAGGCAGCCGATGCCGCCGCGTGCGCCCCACCACGGCCGAGCGGTTGAGTACCGGCCGCGAAGTGCGCGACTCGAACCGGGCGAGGCGCTCAGCGATCGGCTCCCCGATGTCAGGATCGCCGAGCGCGTTGAACACGAGGTCGAACGGCGGAAGGTCGGCGTCCTCGTCGTCGAGGGCGTGATCGATTGCGTATTTGATGCGGCAATTGACCGTACCCGGCAGCAACGCCGCGAACGGCACGTTGCCGGTGCCGCTGCCGGTACACAGAATCAACACGCGGCGTGTTTCGCCGCCGGTCTGCTCGATGAACACGCGCTGGGTCTTGTATGCGCGCTCGCGGCATGCCGCGGCCTCGTGTTCGTCGTCCTGTTCCGCGTGGATGGCCGCCAGGTTCAACCATGCGACGGCCGTATCGGGATCGATATCGAGCACGAGACGATACCAATGGGCGGCGGCCTCGTAGTCGCCCTTCATGAAATAGCCGGTGGCGACGTCGCACAAATTGTGCGTTTGTGCGACGGACCGTTGCGCGGCGAAAGCGTCGAGCGTTTGAGCGGCGATCAGATTTGCCAGCGCGGCGAGTTCGTCGCCCGCCGTGCGACAGACTTCGGCCTGCCTGCGGTAGAACGCAGGATCGAGTTCGCCAGGCGCGCGCGATTCTTCGATGGACATGGACCGCCGTCAGCGCAACACGGGCGCGGCCGGTGGCTGGCACGCGTCAGCCTCAGACTCAGCCGATGGGTGCGCCACCGCGCCGGCTTCATCGCCGAATCTCGCGACAGCCGATCGTTGCGCCGTATCGCACCATTGCCGCCATAGCTGCCGGTACACCGCTTCGACGCCCACGGCGAAGCGCGCGCCGTCCATCAACGGCGACGCGGCGAGGCGCGCGCGCAAACCTTCGCGCAAACCGCTCAGGCGCGGCAGATCACGTGCGAGCCGAACTGCGGTGTCGACAAAGTCCGCGTCGCTATGCGTGACCAGTTCGCCCAGACCCAGATTCATGGACTGACTGAGACCGGCCCTGCCGACCGCCGTTTCGCCGACTCGCGTCACGACGGGGACGCCCATCCAGGACGAGTCGAGACTCGTCGTGTGACCGTTATACGGAAACGTGTCGAGACCGAGGTCGATCTGATGATAGGTGCGCAGATAATCGGCGCGTGGCTGGAACCGCTCGAACCGCACGCGCCGCGCCGCGATGCCATGCTGTTCGAGCCGCGCTTCGAGTCGGGCGCGGGCCGAGCCTTCAGGCGCCATCAACAGGAGCCTTGCATCATCGACAATGCGCAGCACCTGTGCCCACAGACTCAGCGTCTGATCGCTCAGCTTGCAAGGGTTATTCAGGCATCCGAACGTTACGTAGTTGTTCGAAAGCGCGGGCAATGCGTTGACCTCCGGCGTATCGGTCAGCGGGTCGTAGCACCAGAACGAAGCCGGCAGCCGAATAGAGCGCTCGCTGTAAAACGTGTCGCTGCCGGGCGGGTCCAGCCACGGGTCGGTCAACCGGTAGTCGATTGCTTCGATTCCAGTCGTGCCGGGATACGCGAGCCACGCAATCTGCACCGGCGCGGGCTTGCGCGCGGCCAGCAGGGGCCGGCCATCGGCCATGTGCATCGTCAGATCGATCAGAATGTCGATCCGGTCTTCGCGGATGCGTTGCGCGAGCCGTTCGTCGCTGAGTTCGCGCACGTTGCGCCAGATGTCCGCGTGACCGGCGATGCGCCGGGTCACTCCGTCCGGCCGCTCGACGCTCGCATAGCAGACAATTTCGAAGCCGCTGTGATCGTGATGCGCGAGAAGCGGCATCATGAACAGCGATTGACAATGGTCCCGGAAGTCCGGCGACACATAGCCGATGCGCAAGCGGCGCGTGGGCGACGGCTCGTTGTCGTGCGGCGAATGAGTATTGCGCAAGGGCGCTTCGTGGCGCGCGGACCAGCAGCGGCATTCGTCCAGCACCGCGGTGGGACTCTGCGCCTGGAACGTCAGCGAGTAGGCGAGGTTGCTATGCGCAACCACGTTGCACGGATCGAGAGCGAGCGCGCGTCGATAAAGGTCGACGCCTTCGTCAAGCGATCCTTGATCCTTCAGCACGGTGCCCAGATTGTTGCAGGTGGCCGAGTGGCGCGGGTCGATCGACAACGCTATACGCAAGTGAGCTTCGGCGTCGTCGAGCCGGCCGCGCGTGCGCATCAACGTGGCCGCGTTGTTGTAGGCCGCGACGAAATCGGGACGCAGCAGGATCGCGGTCTCGAACGAGTGCGCGGCGCTTTCAATCTCGCCCAGTTCCTTGTAGACGTTGCCGAGATTGTTGTACGCGTCGGCGTGAGCGGGCTTTTGCTCGATCGCGCGTCGATAGTGGAGCAGAGCGTCGCGCCGCCTGCCGAGCGACTGGAACGCGTTGGCGAGGTTGTAGGCCGCTTCAGGAAAGCACGGATCGAGTTCGATCACGCGCGTGAGCAAGGCCGCCGCCTGCTCGAAATCGCCGCGCTGGTGTACTGCGACGCCGAGATTGAGCAACGCGTACGGCGACATCGGCGCGACACGCACCGCCTCGCGCAGCATCGCGATGGCTTCGTCCAGTTGACCGCGTGCCTGTATCAGCGTGCCCAGATTCGTGAGCGCGGTTTCGTCGTCGCAGCGTAGGGCGAGTGCGCGTCGATAAGCGGCTTCGGCTAGCTCGATAGCCCCAACCTGCCGATGACAGTTGCCGAGGTTGCTCAACGCATCCACGTGCGAAGGTTCGAGCGCGAGCACGGATTCGTACGCTTCGATCGCGCCGGCATGGTCGGTCACCGCTTGCAGTGCGGCGGCCAACGAGAACAGCACGTCGGCCGATTGCGGGTTTAGATCGAGCGCACGGCGGTAGGCAGCGATTGCGTCGGAGAAAAGGCCGGTGGCGGCGTATACGTGGCCGCGCAGTTGGTGGCAGCGGGCGTCGTTCGGCGCGTGAGCAAGGGCGGCATCGAGCCAGACCAGCGAGGCATCATAGGCCTCTAGCTGATATTCGAGCACGCCGAGGCGGAACATTACGTTCGTGTCGCCGGGTTGGTTGGTGAGAACGCACTCGTAGAGCGTGCGGGCGGCTGCAAAATCGAGTGCGAGATGCCGCTCTTTCGCCTGCTCTAAAGTCTGATTTGTCGCCATGCACGCCGTCAGTCGTTGCGCCGCTATTCGCGGCCTCTGGCAGACGATATCCGGCCGATCCTCACCGGGTGTTACGAACGTAAGCGTGTAGTGCTGCAGTGGCCTACAGGGCGAAGCAATGCTCGCCGTACTGCGTGCAAAGCTGCTGCCTGATTCATCTTACGGTTGAAAGCGTCGCAAATTGGTGAGTATCGCGATCGCGAAAGGGCTGGCAGGCGAAACACATTCGATCGCGATGCGCGTCTACCTTTCCAAACTTTATCGAACTTATTTCAATCTCCATCGCGCACCCATCGGCAAGCCGACAATCGCCGGGTAATTGAAAGAAAGATTGTGTAATTCGTAGGTAATAAGCTTCTGGCGGCCACAGGCTTCGCGGAGCATAGCCGGCTCATGGAATGAGCCACAGTTCTACCGCGTAGTTCACGAGTGAGACCACAAAGGTGATCGCCAAGTAACTCATGACGCGCTGAATGCGCATACCCGCAATCGCCACGACCGGAACAGCCCAGAACGGTTGCAGATACTCGACACGTTCTGCGCCATAGCGACGCCTGGGGCGGCCATTTTCAACCAGTTTCAGGGCGTTGCCGTGCGTGCCGGGCAGTGACCAACGTCGGCAACGACGCATGCGGCGCGAAGAATATGGCCAACAGACAAACCATCCGTCAACGTGTCCGAGCCGCCGCGCCGCACACGGATTGTGCGGCACGCAGCGACACCACGGCGACAACTCGATCTAGTGTTGACTGGCGTCGAGGACGCTAAATGACGCAGACTCGGCATCTCGCCGCGGCCGAATGAAAAGTATCGTGACAAGCAGGGCCGCCACGCAGAAGCCGGCCAACGCGAGGAGTCCTTCCGCATAGCTATCGGACGACGTCTTGAACAGGCCCACAAGATAGGGCCCGGCGAAGCCGCCCAGGTTGCCGATCGAGTTGATGAAGGCGATTCCGCCAGCAGCGGCCGGGCCGCGCAAATATGAAGCCGGCAATGTCCAGAACGGACCTTTGCAACCAAAGATGCCGATTGCCGCGACGCTCAACGCCGCGATTGACCAGATGGACGCCCCCAGGACACTGGCGCCGACCAACCCCGCGGCGGCCAATACCATCGTGCCGGCGAGAAACCAGCGGCGCTCGTTGAACCGATCGGACAGGTTGCCGATTACCAGCATGCCCAGACAACCGGCGATATACGGTATCGATGTGATCAGGCCAACCGCGACGGTGCTGTAGCCTTGCTGCTTGATGATCTGTGGCAAGAAAAACGACAACCCGAGGTTCGCACCCGTTGCGCAGAAATAGATGAAGGCAAGCAGGATCACAGTCGGGTTCAGCAAGGCCTTGCCCAACCCGGAGATTTTGCCGCTGGAGCCTGGCGCGGCATCATCGGCGGCGAGTTCGCGCTTCAGCCAGTCTCGCTCCTGGTCAGTGAGCCAGCGTGCCCGATCCGGGCTGTCCGTCAGCAGTCCCAGCGCCACGAACGCGCCGAGCAAGGCAGGCAAGCCCTCAATGATGAATAGCCATTGCCATCCCTTGAGGCCTAATGCTCCATTGATCTCGAGAATCAGTGTCGAGAGCGGCGCACCCACGGCGATCGAAACCGGGATGGAAAGCATGAACGCCGAAACGATACGCGCCCGATAACGTACGGGAAACCAGTGGGTCAGGTACAGGATCACGCCGGGGAAAAAGCCCGCCTCGGCGATACCCAGCAGGAAGCGGAGCACGATAAAGCTGACGGGCCCGGTCACAAGTGCCATCGCGCACGCCAGAACACCCCAGGTGAAAAGAATGCGGGCGATCCATTTCCGTGCGCCAACCCGTGCCATCATCATGTTGCTCGGGATTTCGAAAATGAAGTACCCGAAAAAGAAGATACCTGCGCCCCAACCGAACAGGTACGGCGTAAGTCCGATATCCCGGTTCATCGTGAGGGCGGCGAATCCCACGTTGATCCGGTCGATGAACGAGATGACATACAGGACCATCAGAAGCGGAATCACGCGCCAGAAAATCTTGCGTATAACCGCCTTTTCGCTGAGCTTTTGCATACTATCCAAGGACACGATCGTCGAAATGCCAGCTGCGCGCCAGCATGCTATTTAAGTTGTTGCCCTGAGGCGAGGTGCCGTCTCCCGACATGAAAGCTGGAACCAGCCGCCCGTGAACGACCTGACGTTCTGTTGCCGGAATATCCGTTGCGCTCGCGCTGTACCGCAAACCGTTGCTTACGGCCTGAGCCGTTAAAAATGCAAAATCATGGCGAATCACCCGAGGTCCAGATCATGCCGCGGCGCGTTGTCAGGCGGCAGGACGACTGCATCGACAGTGGTCCTTACGTCGATGCCGATGGGTTAGAACGGGGTCGCAGCCACACGACTTAAGGCCATACCGGGCGCGGCCGGTCGGTGAGGCGGCGTCGCGCTGCCACCATCAACCCTGAATACCGCCACTGCATGCCGCAGGAGTTGAGCCTGCTCAGCCATCACCTGCGCAGTGGCCGTGGCTTCTTCGACCAGCGCCGCGTTTTGTTGCGTCACGTGATCCATCTGACCGACCGCCTGATTGACCTGATTGATACCCGTGCTCTGCTCGGCCGACGCAGCCGAGATTTCGCTCATGATTGCCGTCACGCGGCTAACAGAGGCGACAACCTCGTTGATGGTGCTACCCGCTTCTTCGACAAGTTTCGATCCCGCATCGACCCGACCGACCGACTCGCTGATCAACTGCTTTATTTCCTTGGCGGCCGTCGCACTACGTTGCGCGAGGGCCCGGACTTCACCGGCCACGACGGCAAAGCCGCGACCCTGCTCGCCGGCTCGCGCCGCCTCGACGGCAGCATTGAGCGCGAGAATATTGGTCTGGAACGCAATGCCTTCAATCACGGCAATGATCTCGGCGACCTCCGCCGAGCTGTCGGAGATCCCACGCATTGTCTCGACGACCCGGCCGACGACTACTCCGCCGCGTTGTGCGACTTGCGATGCGGTGTCGGCAATCGACGTCGCCTGGCGCGCGTTCTCAGCGTTGTTCTGAACCGCGCTGGTCAGTTGCTCCATGCTCGAAGCCGTTTGCTGCAGCGACGCGGCCTGTTCTTCGGTGCGTTGGGACAGGTCGGTGGTGCCCGCCGCAATCTCGTCGGTCGCCGTTGCGATCGCATCGGCAGACACAATGATCTTGCCGATTGTCAAAGTAAGCTGTTCTTGCATCTGCTTCATGGAGTACAGCATGCTTGAACGGTCAGTCGGCGCCGTCATGACCGTCGCGCTCAGGTCGCCGCTAGCAATCTGGGTAGCGATCCGGGCGGCCTGTGACGGGTCCCCACCCAGACTCCGCCGTACACTGCGGCTGATGAGCAGCATCGCCGCTGAAACCACCGCGCCGATGGCGAGCGCGATCAGCAGGTATTCCAGCAACATCTTGTGGAACGCGTCGGAAACGTCCGTCAAATAGAGACCCGAATCGATGTACCAGTCCCAAGGCTTGAACTGTTTCACGAACGCAAGCTTCGTCTCATAGTTGTACCCTGAGCCATTCGGAACGCGCCCTACAAATTCGACATAGCCTTCGCCGTCGGTCTGCGCAGCACGGACCTGTTCAACGAACAGCAACTTGCCGGTGGGATCCTTGGCCTGGCTCACATCTCTGTTGAGCAGATCCGGGAGGGTGGGGTGCATGAGTACGGTCGGACGCGAGTCGAGGATAAAGACATAACCCCCTTTGCCGTAGCGCATCGCTTTCAACCGTGCCATCGCCTGCTGCTTTGCTTCGTCGACGGTAATCTCGTGGCGATCCGCTTGCGCGGCCAGGTCGCTGACGATTGCCGAAGCCGCTTCGACGACGCTCCGGATCGTGGCTTTACGTTCGCTGAGCATGGTCGAACGGGTCTCGAGCACCGCGCTGCCTGCGAGAAGCAGAAGACCCACCCACATGACGGCAAGTGCGGCCCATAACTTTGCGTTCAAACTCAGGCGACTCATTACCAATTTCTCCACGGCGACATGATTGAAACGATTGAACTCTGTCGAAAGCCTGAGTGATTTCCCAAACATTTCCTAAGTGCTATCGGACGAAGCTGGGTCATTCTTTAGACGAATCTCAGAATTTTTCTTTACGTCTCGTTAAATCGCCGAGGACCGTACCATCGTTGGTTTACGGTATTTCAAGAGGATTCCTAATCAACGCAATATTCTTAAAGACATCTCGCGTTGATTTCACGGGGCCGGTGAGCGCGAAGTATCGGTCGCCCCCGGCCATGCGGCATTCCAGCCTACTGGATCTCTTGCAGTCGCCGGGTTTGCCGTCTCACCAGACGGTCGATGTCCGCGATATCCGCGTCAGACAGTTTGGGGCCGGGTTTGCGCAGCGTGGCCGATGCGATCACTCCGCGTTGTGCCATGAGGTGTTTCCTTACTGCAAGGCCGATATTCGGTTGCTGTTCATATCGCGCGAGCGGCAAATAGGCATCGAAAATGTCATGCGCTTTTTCGATATTTCCGCTTGCATTCGCCTTACAAACATCCACCATCATTTCCGGATACGCAAAACCGGTCATTGCGCCGTCCGCGCCGCGCGTGAGCTCTTCAGGAAGGAACAGGCCGCCACCGTTGCCCGTCAAGATCGAAACGCGTTTCACATCGCCTTTGTCGCTGGCCGCCCTGAGCGCCGACAGTTTGGTCAGACCGGGTGAATCTTCGTGCTTGAGCATCACACAGGCCGGGGAGTTCTTCAGCACACGCAGCACCACGGAAATGGACATCTGCACACCCGTAGATACCGGATGGTCCTGCAGCACCCACGGACAGTTCTCGCCGAGCGTCGTGTTGACCATGTCGAAATAAGCAACGATCTGGTCGTCGGTGCGCAGTGCGGGAGCGGGCGCGACCATGACACCGGAGGCTCCCATATCCATCACGCTTGTGCTCAGCTCGCGCATCGGCGCGAAGCCCGCCGCCGACGCACCGACAACCACCGGCACGCGCCCAGCCACGCGCGCCAGTACGCGTTTGACGAACGTGCGCGATTCTTCGGCGGTGAGTTTCGTCGCTTCCCCGAGGATGCCGAGAATCGTCAAACCTGTGGCTTTGGACTCCAGATAGAAGTCGACCATGCGATCGGTGCTGGCAAGATCGAGTTCACCACTTTCGGTGAACGGCGTCACAGCGATCACAAACACGCCTTTGGCATCGGCGTTCAACACGTTGCTCATATGCGACTCTCAATTTTATGGAGCTGTGACGCGGCGGATAGCGGCGTCACAGTCCTTCTCGTTGCGCGATTTCAGCTTCATAACGCGCTTTGGTCTCGGCGTTCGGCGGATATAGTCCGGGCAGAGGAGCACCGTTTTTCACTTCCCGCACAGCCCATTCGTCAAAGCGCTCCTTGCGCACGGCGAGCTCGACCACTTCGTCGAGCAACGCGGCGGGGATCAGCACGGCGCCGTCTGCATCGGCGACCACGACATCGTTTGGAAACACGGCGACTCCGCCGCATGCAATCGGCTCTTGCCAGTTGACAAAGGTCAGCGCCGCGACGGAGGCGGGCGCAGCACTGCCGCGACACCAGACCGGCAGGCCCGTGTCGATCACGCCCACCAGGTCGCGAACGACGCCGTCCGTGATAAGTGCGCTGACACCGCGTTTTTGCATCCGCGCGCACAGAACGTCGCCGAAAATCCCTGCGTCCGTGACACCCATGGCATCCACCACGGCGATGCATCCCGCGGGCATGGCTTCGATTGCGGTGCGCGTCGAAACGGGCGAAGCCCACGCGGCCGGCGTGGCGAGATCTTCGCGTGCCGGGACGAAGCGCAGGGTAAAAGCGCGTCCGGCCTGACGCGTCCGATTGCCCGCAAGCGGTGCTGGCCCACGCATCCAGACGTTGCGAAGCCCTTTTTCCAGCAGGACCGTCGAGAGGGTAGCCGTGGTAATGCCGGCGAGCGTGCGCGCGATGTCGGGATGCAGTGGAAGTGTCTCGTTAGTCATAAGCAAGGTTCCGTGAACTAAGCCGTCAAACGCTGGTGATCAATCCGCCGTCGATGCGAACCACCGAGCCGGTGACATAGGCCGCCTGCACGCTCGCGAGGAAGGTGACCACAGCCGCGTACTCTTTCGGATCACCGTAGCGCCCGACTGGAATTGACGCCACGCTTTCGCTGCTGACCTCGGCGACGCTGCGGCCTTCGCGCTTTGCTTTCTGTTCGTCGAGGAAGGTGATGCGCGGCGTGGCGATGCGGCCGGGCAGGACGATGTTGGCCGTGATGCCGTCGCGGCCGACTTCGCGCGCGAGTGTCTTCGACCAGCCCACGAGGGACATGCGCAACGCATTCGAGATGCCGAGCCCCGGGATCGGGGAGACGACGCCGGACGACGTGCTGGTGATCACCCGTCCCCACTTGCGCGCGCGCATGCCGGGCAACACCCGGTCCGTGATCGCAATGACCGATAAAACCATCGACTCGAAGCTCCTGGTCCACAGATCGACAGACTGTCCGGCAGCGGGCGTCGGCGGAGGACCACCCGTGTTGTTGACCAGGATGTCGACGCCACCAAACGCCTCTTCGATTGCCTGCATCCGGCGATCTATCACGCTGAGGTCCGACAGATCCCACTGCAGTGGCAGCGCGGCAGCGCCGGTCGCACGAATATCCGTCACGGTTTGCACCAGCGCATCTTCGTTGATATCGGCAACGACGACTTTCGCGCCCTCGGCGGCGAGCGTTCGCGCAATGCCGCCGCCCAATCCACCTGCCGCGCCAAACACTAGCGCTGTCTTTCCTGCAATTCCAAAATCCACGTTTCAAACTCCATAAGTGTGTGCCGTTTCTGGGCGACAGCGAGCTGACGCGCTAGTATAGTTAGCGAGAACTTCGATACCAAACGCATAAATTTCTGTCTAAGCATAGAAAAAATCGATACATGATTCGCTATCTCCGAACCTTCGTCGTCGCTGCGGAAACGGAATCCTTTTCCGCGGCGGGCAATCGCCTGGGGCTCACCCAATCCGCAGTAAGCACGCAGATCCGTCGACTCGAAGACGAGTTGGGCTACGCGTTGTTCACCCGCACCGGTAGATCGGTCACGCTCAGTGAGGAAGGGGCAGACGTGCTCCAGCAGGCAGCGCGCATTCTCGAATCGTTCGAAGGCTTGAAGCTGCGGAATCAGACTGGCGTGGACAGGGGCGCAATCAGTCTCGGGGTGATCTCCACCGTGCAGGACAGCTTCCTTCCGGCAGCGCTGCTGCATTTCCGGCGCGAACAGCCCGTGGCGCACCTGAACATCGTCCCCGGCACATCGCTCCAATTGCTGACGTGGGTCGATTCGCACGAACTGGATATCGCCGTCATGATCAAACCTCGCCTCGGCCTGCCTTCCGACCTGAGGTGGATCCCGCTGATGCAGGAGCGCTATGTCGGTGTGGCACCCGTGGACTGGCCGAGCGATCTGGGTGACCTGTTTCGCGAGCGGCCCTTTATCCGCTATGACCGCCGTTCTCACGGCGGCCACCTCGTCGACCGCTTTCTCAAGGAGCACGGCTTATGGACAATGGACAGCATCGAAGTGGATGAGCCCTCGGTCATTCTGAAGATGGTCAGCCAGGGCCTGGGCTGTTCGATCATTCCCGGCGAACTGGTACCGGTATCCGACACACCGGGGATCAAGGTTCTATCCTTGCCGGGCCGCCCGCTTGTCCGGGAAGTTGGGATTCTGATCCGGCTTTCGGCCAGGAACAGGCCGTCAACAACGATGCTCATTGACAGTCTGGCCGCCGAAGCCCGGAACGCTCAGCGGCGGTAGCGAGGTCTGCGCCATTAATGTCGCGCCTCGCGTCTAAACAAATTGCCTGCAATTTGCAAAACGAATTACCTCAATGCACGGCGCTCGGGAAGGAAAGCCGGACATTTCGAATGAGCCAGAACCGGACATTTCTAAAAAGCCCTGACATCCTTTGTCGAGGCCAAGTTCAAATGTCGGGGTCTGCGCTAAATTGAAA